>CAZLHT010000079.1:0-6426 GCA_964559185.1 uncultured Natronomonas sp. | reverse complement strand
CGACGGTGTACTCGAACTCGACGCCGAGGGAGTCCTCGACGCGCTCGCAGATCTCTCGATACCCCTCGGCGGGGACGTGTGCGATGTGGCGGTCGTAGTCGGCCCGCTCGAGATACCGCTCGAGGACGCTCGCGACGAACTCGATCTCGGTCGCGCTCCACCGACCCGTCACGACGCTGTCGTAGTGCTGGGCCGGATAGGTCGTCTCGAGTTCGTTGGGCACGACGCCGATCGGCGAGGTCATCGAGACGACGTGGCCGCGGTAGCCGATCGCTCGGCTGAACTGCTGGTGGCTCTGGGACTCGCTGTAGGGTTTTCGGGCCGAACACGGCAACAGAACGAGCGGCGAATCCAGTCGACGACGATAGCGGCTCGTCACCCGTTCGGCGAAGCGCTGGATCTCGGTTCGCCGGAGCGAGTCGTCGCTCGCCGCGAGCAGTTCGTTCCGCCGAAAGATCGGTGTTCGTTCCTCAAGGTAGCCGTACTGACTGTCGAGACGCCGAAAGGTCGCCGTCAGCCACGCCTCGTGTCTGGCCTGCCCCTCGAGGTAATCGCGGAGTCGTCCCTCGGTGATCCGTCCTCGAACGCGGGCCAGTTCCGCCCGAAGAGCGTTGACGTTGTGGTCGGCGCAGTCGGTCCGGTCAAATTCGTCGACCGACGCTCGACAGGCCGAACATGCGCAGGGAAGCTCCGCTAGGTCCTCGAGGAACGCCTCGCCGTCGGTCGCAAGGTAGAACCCCTCGAGCCCCCGTGCCCGCGCTCGCTTCTCATCGACGAGATCGACGCCCGCGTAGACGAGCGTGGCGACGTTGGCCGGCGTCGCGACCGCCGGACAGTACAGCGCGGCGTCGTCTGGAATCGCCCGCCGGATCGTCAAGATCGCCTCGACGAACGCCTTGGCATGACCCGCGTAGCCGGGCGCGCCGGCGAGGAGGTAGGCGTCGGCCCCGAAATCTCCGGCCGTCCCCGGCGAAACGACGACGGCGTTCGGATATTCGACGTCCGAATACTCGCTCGCGAAGGCCGCTTCGACCGGCGGTTCCGTCCCCGGCGGAAGCGCTCTGTGGGGTAACACCGTCAGCGCCGATCCGTCACCCTGGGGGATCGAGCGCGGTTCGTGCCAGCGGCTACCGGCGTCGACCACGACGTCGTCGACAATCGCCGGCGTCGAGCGGGGCTCGGAAAGCCGCAGCGTCCCCCGCCGGGCGGCCCCGTCGCGGTCGCCCACCTCGAAGTACTCCGTCATACTCGTCCCTGCTCGCCGCGCCGGTAACTGCTCGTCGGTTCGTCGCGTTGGATCGTCGCTCCCGCACCCGTTCCAGAACGGTCGATATACGGTGACGGTCGGGTCGAGCGCTCCCCCGCTCCGCTGAAATCCAAGCCGCTTGGCAATTCGTACTATCAAGCTATATTATTAAATATACATAATTAAAATAAATATGATGATAAATTTAAACACTGGTCGAGAGTTTCGTCCAAAAAATCCTACCCCCGACCCCGGTAAATTCAATAATCACTATATTAAAGCCTAAATTGGAATTATAATCGATTAAATAGGATATAAAACGCTGTTTATAGAATTATTTTACGATTGAATTACGTTTATATTTCAGAGAAATCTCAAGTGTCGGCGTAAATAGGATTCACCAATTCGAAAAATAAACATATAAGATATTCGTATTGTCTCTATAAATTAAAATTATTTAATAGTTCTCGTTACGTTCGATAATACTTTCCGATAACACGAATACGACTGTTATCGAATTCGGCGGCGACGAGTCGGATCCGCCGGCTCGACGGAACGATAAGCGACCGTTACCCCTCGCACGATCCGTCCGCCCGGAGAGGCCGGTGATTCGACGGCGGTGGGTAGGCCGAGCGAAACGCGTGTAACGTTCCACCTACGTCCGGTAGACACATCATTCGTCGGTTTCTCGCAAGTACGCCCTGGCCGCTTCGTCGGACACCTGCTCGAACGACCCGTAGAATCGGCCCACCGAACCGAAGTGCGGGGGCGTCTCGACGCAGATCACCTCGTCTGCCTCAGCGTGTAACCGTTCGACGACCTCCGGCGGCGCGACCGGCACGGCAACGATCACGCGGGTCGAACCCCCGCGTCTGAGCTGTTCGAGACACGCGCTCGTCGTGGCACCGGTCGCGATCCCGTCGTCGACGAGAAGCACCGGTCTTTCCGTCCACGTCGAACGGCGGTCGGCCCGCCCGGTACCGGTCAACCTTCTCTCTGGCGAGCGCGCCTTCGCGTTCGATTCGGTCGGCGTCGTACGCCGATCTAACGCCCATCCTCGCGATCAACGATTCGTTCAGCCACACCGTCCCGTCGCCGGTGACGGCGCCGACTGCGAGTTCCGGGTTCGAAGGAGCGCCGAACTTTCGAGCGACGACGATGTCCAGCGGCGCACCGAGTCGGTCCGCGACGACGCGTCCGACCGGCAGCCCGCCGCGCGGGATCGCCACCACGAGATCCGCAGCGATCCCCCGATCCACGAGGATCTCGGCGAGTCGTCTGCCGGCGTCGGTTCGATCGGCGAACATTCCCATCCGTTCGGTTTGAGGGCCGTCGCTACCGGTTCGAAGGTCGATCGTTCGATCTCACTCGATGTCGATGTCGATATCCCGGGCCGGTTCGAGGTCGAGTTTTGGAAGTGTGACGGTCAACACGCCGTTCTTCATCGTCGCCGTCACGCCCTCAGTGTCGATGTCATCGGGGAGCCGTATCGATCGCTCGATCGATTTGTGTCGCCGCTCCTGTCGGATGTATCGGGAGTCGTCCTCGTCATCCATCTCGTCGTGAGCGTCCCGCTGGTCCGCCTCGATCCGAAGCGTGTGGTCCGTCACCCTGACGGCGATCTCCTCGCGTTCGAATCCCGGCATGTCGACGGCCACCACGAACTCGTCATCCCGGTCGACGAGATCGATCGCCATCGAGCCGAACTCCGAGGCCCACCGCCCGAGCGATTCGCTCGGATCCCACATTCGGGGGGCGTCCTCGAACTGGCGACTCATTCGTTCGAAGAACCGTTCTAACTCCTCGAGGGGGGTACTGCGTGCGCTCATTGTCCTGCCTCGGGATGAAGTACGACGACGACGGTGAAATACCCTTGGGTCGTTCCGGACGAGCTGGGTTGGAACGTCGTCGACCCCTCGAAGCTCGATCGGTGTTATCAAATCCCGGGGCGTCGAAGTTCACGTCACTGCCGTACCATGTTCGAGTGTCCAGACGTCACGACCGCCCTCGACGGTCGACTCGACGATCCCCGAATCGACGAGGAGTTCCTTCGCTGTGTCCCGGGGACCGACCGGCTCGCCCCGGTGTTGCTCGTCGGCGTCGTCCACGACCATCCCGCGAGCGTTTTTCGCGTCTCCAGGATCCTCGAGACCATCGCTCCGGAAACGCTGGCCGTCGAACTCCCCCCGCTCGCGGTGGGACTCTTTCGGCTGTATGCCAACGACGAGTACGTCCCGCCGCGACTGGGCGGCGAGATGAGCGCGGCGATCCGGGCCGCACCGCCCGTCCCGATCAAAGGAATCGACGCGCCCAACCGTGAGTACCTCCGGTCGCTGTTCGAGTCCCTTTCGGCGGAACGGATCCCTTCCGACGTCGTTTGGACCGCATTGTGGGATCTCGCCTCTAGTTCGGCCCACGCGATCGCGTGTCGACTCGGCGCGCTCGTCGGTTCGATCACGCCGCTTCGGTTGCGACTCTACACGCACATCGAGTACGAGAGCTCGCTTCTCGATAGCCCCGCCGTGCAGGCGGCTCACGAGAGCGAACACATCGCACAGCGGCAGGCCTTCCTCCGTGCGATCAGGACGCCCCGGTCGCTCCGGGTCATCGACGCCGCGCGCGAGGACGGGATGGCCACCCGCCTGCACGACCTCCGGGTGGACGGTTCCGTGGTCGCCGTCGTCGGAATGGAGCACCTCGACGGCATTCACGCCCGGCTCCTCAACGCCGCGTAATGAATCACACATAAGTGACATCGAGATCGATGGCGTCCCTTTTTCCCCGATCGAGTCGTCTGTGCGACTTGAGGGCATATCATGAGCGATGGCGCACGCCGCTCGAAAAGCGGCACCGACCCGGAGATCCGTCAGTTCCGAGCGGAAGACGAGGGAAAGCGCGTCGTCGCCCCGGACGGATCGGTTCTCGGGGAGATCGCGCGGGTTCGCGGCGAGGACGTCTTCGTGACGCCGAGGTCCGACCTGTTGCGAGGATGTGGATCCTGGCTCTGCGGAACGTGGGAGACGGTCGAGACCTTCCCGCTCGATCCCCGGACCGTCTCCGCGATCCGCGAGGATCGGATCGTTCTCGAGGACACGACCTCGCGGCCGGTTTCCGGTCCGATCATCGAATCGAGGTGAATCGATCGCTGGCGAGGGGAGCGACGTCCTGACGGGCAGATACGTCGCGGACGAACTCGAATCAAAAAACGGGTAAATGTCGTCGCTACGTTTACAGGTTGTTTTTCAGTTTGATTTCGTCGTCGGTGATTTCCTCGACGTTCGATTTGTCGAGTTCGTACGTCTCCTCTTCCTCCTCCGTCCAGCCGAGTCGCCGGCGGATGCTCTGGGAGAGTCCGCCTTCGGTTTCGATCTGGGCCGTCATTCCGGAGGCCTCTTCGACGCGTCCGACCGTCTCATCGTCTGCGGTCACGACGTTCTTTCCCTTGTCGTCGGATCTAAAGTTTCGTGCCATCTGTTGCTCCGTGATCCGGCAAACCCACTCCGTATGGATTGGCCGTGCGGTCGCCGAACCACACGGATCGTTCCACCGTCGAAGGGATTAATCATCTCCATCGAACGCCAACCCATTTATCCGCGACCGTCACCACGGGACGGATCGAGGTGCGATTCCGGAACCTCGACGTCCGAACGGACGTCGGGATCGACGTTCACCAATAGCTTCTCCAGCCCGCGACGGATCCGCTGGGAGGCCGCCGTATCCGAGATATTCAACCGCTCGGCCAGCTCCTGAAGAGTCACATCTCTCGGGACGGAGAAATAGCCGCCCCGAAGCGCGGCGTAAATCGCTTCGCGCTGGGGGTCCGAGAGGTTCCCAGCCGGGTGGCGCTCCCCCGCTCGTGCGCCGTTTCGGATGCTCTGGACCCGCATTCGGCGACCGTCCTCGTTCCATCGGCGATAGCACTCCGAGAGCCCAGCCGACGAGGAAAACCGAAGCGTGAGGTGCCACGCGTCGCTGACGCCGGTACATCGCAAACAGGTGGCTTCCGTCTCGACGAGCGTACGGACCAGGCCGTTGTCGAGATCGTTCCATCCGATTTGAACGAGGAGTTCGCCATCGACCCGATCGATAAACTCGACGTGATCGATATCCGACTCGGATTCGACGGCCGACGCGACGCGCTCTTCGGACGCGTTGGCGATCCACAGGAAGGGAGATGATTCGTCATCGAGGAGCACGGCCCGCTCGAGTTCGACCCGAATCTCCGGACACGACCGTAGCATCCGTCCGAGCAGGAACTCCTCGGGGGGAACCGTGACCGTCGAGTACACGCACATCTATACGAAGTAGACGGTTCCCGGTGAAAAGCCTTGTTCAGGGTCGCGTTCGGGGGCCGTCGTCCGGATCCGTCGCGATCCTTCGAGGGCCCTCGTGAGTTATAACGGGGGCGGACGAACGTCGCGCATGGACAGAGATGCCGTCGAACCCCACGTCGAATCGCTTCCCGGCCCGAAGGCGGAGCGATGGGTCGGCTTTCACCGAGCCCACGCGGCGACGAGCACCGCGGCCTACGAGTTCGTCTGGGACCTCACCGCGGACGCGATCGGTCCCTTCTGTACGGACGTCGACGGGAACGTCCTACTCGATTTTACGAGCCACGTCGCGGCGAATCCGCTCGGATACAATAACCCGACGCTTTTGGCGAAGCTGGACGAGTTCGAGCTTCCCTCGCCGACGAAGATCGCCGGTCAGAGCTTCTATTCGAGCACCGGGTGGCCGCCCGAATCCCCCCACGTGCCGGGGCCAACACAGCTCGTGGACCGGCTCGCGGAGTTGACCACTGACTACGGGCTCGATACGGTCTTTCTCTCGAACTCGGGCGCGGAAGCCGTCGAAAACGCGATCAAGATCTGTTACGATCACCGCGACGGCGCGAGCGAGGCCATCACGTTCGATGGGGCGTTCCACGGGCGAACCCTCGGTGCGCTCTCGCTCAACCGCTCGAAGGCGGCCCATCGGAGTCGATACCCCGAGATTCCGGGCATTCACGCCGTCCCGTTCTGCGCCGATCGGTCGTGTACCCGAGCGACCTGTTCGTGCGGCTTTTTCCCGTCGGCCGACGGCGCGTCCCAACTGCGTTCGATGCTCGATCCGAAGGACGGATACATCGATACGGAGGAGCTGGCGTACGTGATCGTCGAACCCGTCCAGGGGGAGGGCGG
>CAZLHT010000078.1:1247-6472 GCA_964559185.1 uncultured Natronomonas sp. | reverse complement strand
GCCGAGGGGAAGATCATGTACGGACAGATGACCGCCGGCTCGTGGGCCTACATCGGCACGCAAGGGATTATCCAGGGAACCTATGAGACGCTCGCCGAACTCGCCCGCCGAGAGTACGACGGCGACCTCCGCGGAAGGACGGTCGTCACCGCCGGGCTCGGCGGAATGAGCGGCGCACAGCCGCTCGCCGCGACGATGAACTACGGCGTCTGTATCGTCGCTGAGGTCGACGAAGCGCGCATCGACCGTCGCATCGAGACCGGCTACTGCATGGAGAAAACCGACGACCTCGAAGACGCGCTCGAACGGGCGCGGGAAGCGACAGAGGCCGGCGATCCCTACAGCGTGGGCGTCCACGTGAACGCGGCCGACATGCTCGAATCGATGCTCGATCGGGGATTCGTCCCCGACGTCATCACGGATCAGACGAGCGCCCACGACGTGATCGAGGGGTACTACCCCTCGGGATACACCGTCGAGGAGGCGGACCGGCTCCGAGAGGAGAACCCCGACCGCTACCGCGAGAAGAGCCTCGACACGATGGAGCGACACGTCGACGCCATCCTCGAGATGCAAGAGCGGGGCGCGGTCGCCTTCGAGTACGGCAACAACATCCGGGGGCAGGTACGCCAACAGCGCGATCACGAGAGCGCCTTCGATTTCCCCGGCTTCGTGCCGGCGTACATCCGCCCGCAGTTCTGCCGGGGCAAGGGACCGTTCCGGTGGGCTGCGCTCTCCGGCGATCCGGAGGACCTCTACCGAACCGACGAGGAAATCCTCGAGTTGTTCCCCGGGAAGGACCACCTCGAACGGTGGATCGAACTCGCCCAGGATCGAGTGCAGTTCCAGGGGCTCCCGAGCCGGGTCTGTTGGCTCGGCTACAGCACCGACGGCGGAAACGGGAAAAGCGGCGAAGCGCTGACCGAACGCGCTCGGTTCGCGTTGCGGATCAACGAACTCGTCGCCGAGGGCGAGATCGCCGCCCCGATCGTGGTCACCCGCGACCACCTCGACGCTGGCAGCGTCGCCAGTCCGTTCCGCGAGACCGAGGACATGAAGGACGGGACCGACGCGGTGGCCGACTGGCCGATCCTGAACGCGTTGTTGAACTGTGCGGCGGGAGCGGACATCGTCAGCGTACACGACGGCGGCGGCGGCGGGATCGGAAACGCGCTGCACGCGAACAACCACGTCGTCCTCGACGGCTCCGAACTCGCCGCCGATAAAGCGCGCCGCGTGTTCACGACCGATCCCGGGATGGGGATCGTTCGACACGCTGACGCGGGCTACGAGGACGCGCTCAATGAGGCGCGGGCGTCGAACGTCGCCCTCCCAATGGAGGATCGATGAGTGCCCTCCAGGTAGTCATCCACGACGCCACCGAGGTTGCAGCCGTCAGAAAAAGCGCCGAAACTGGCGCTGGGGGTGAACTTGAGACCATCGAAAGTGGCGCGGTGGCGGTGATCGACGGCGAAATCGCCGCGGTCGGGGACAGCGAATCGGTCCGCGAGAAGTACCCGCCGGAGAACGCCGATCGAGCGATCGACGCGACCGATAAGACCGTCATCCCCGGCTTCGTTGATCCCCACACCCACGCCGTGTTCGCCGGGGACCGATCCGACGAGTTCGAGGCGAAACTCCGCGGAAAGAGCTATCAGGAGATCCTCGCGGCGGGCGGCGGGATCCTCCGGACGGTCCGGGCGACGCGGGCGGCCGACGAGGGAACGCTGCTCGAGAACCTCCTCGACCACCTCGACGTTATGCTCGCGCACGGGTCGACAACCGTGGAGGTGAAGTCCGGGTACGGGCTCAATACCGAAACCGAGTTGGGAATGCTCGAGGTCATAGATCGGGCCGACGACCGCCACCCGATCGATCTCGTCCCGACGTACATGGGCGCCCACGCCGTGCCGGAAGACACGTCACATGAGGAATACGTCCGGGAGGTGATCGACGAACAGCTACCAGCCGTCGAGGCCCAGGGGATTGCGGAGTTCTGCGACGTGTTCTGCGAGGATGACGCCTTCGACGTCGAACAGTCGCGGCGGGTCCTCGTGGCGGGACTCGATCACGGCCTGGCCCCGAAGGTTCACGCCGAGGAGTTCGTCCGCCTCGGCGGAACTCGACTCGCCGCCGATCTCGGCGCTACGAGCGCCGATCACCTGCTACACGCGACGACCGAGGACGTCCGGGCGTTGAACGAGGCCGACACGGTACCGGTATTGTTACCCGGCACGGCGTTCGGGCTGGGGGCCGAGTACGCCGACGCGCGGGGGATGTTGAACGAGGGCGCCCCGGTCGCACTGGCGACCGACTTCAATCCGAACTGTTACTCCCACGGCATGGACTTCGCGACGACGCTCGCCTGCGTCGGCATGCGGATGACGCCCGCCGAGGCGCTCGTCGGCGCGACGCACAACGCGGCACTTTCGATCGATCGACCGGACGGACCCGGGCTCCTCGAAACGGGAACGGGGGCGGACCTCTGCGTGCTCGACGCGCCGTCATTCGTCCACGTCCCGTACAACTTCGGCGTAAACCGCGTCGAAGCCGTCATCAAGGACGGAGCGGTCGTCCACGAACGGAGAGGGCGACCATGAACGAGATCGAAGAGGTCGTCTGCGACGGCTCCTCCCTGCGACCCGAAGACGTCGTAGCGGTCGCAAGACACGACGCCCGTGTCTCGGTGTCCGAAGGGGCGAGAGCCGGGATCCGCGAGTCCCGACGGCGGGTCGAAGAGATCGTCGACGACGGGACGGTCGCGTACGGGTTGAACACCGGTTTCGGCGAGCTGGTCGACGAACGCATCCCACCGGACGACATCGGACAGCTACAGGTGAACCTGCTCCGGAGCCACGCCTCCGGTGCGGGTCGGCCCCTGACCCGGACGGAGGTCCGAGCGCTGTTGCTCACGCGGATCAACGCGCTGGCCGTCGGTCACTCCGGCATCCGCGAACTCGTCGTCGATCGTCTGGTCGAGATGCTCAATCGAGGCGTCCACCCGTTCGTCAGATCCCGGGAGAGTCTCGGCGCGAGCGGCGATCTCGCCCCGCTCGCGCACGCGTCGCTCGTCCTGATCGGAGAGGGCGAGGCGGTCGTCGACACCGACGACCGGCGTCCACAGCCGAATGAGGATTCGGCTCGGTATTCGGGGCGGGAAGCGCTCGATCACGTCGGACTCGACCCCGTCACGCTCGGCGCAAAGGAGGGACTCGCGCTGATCAACGGCACCCAGTTGACGGTCGGGCTGGCCTCGCTGTTCCTCGTCGACGCCGAGCGAGCGCTGCGGGCCGCCGACGCGGCCGGATCGCTGTCGCTCGAGGCGTCGATGGGGACGAACACCATCGCCGAGCCGGCGATCCATGAGGCCCGCCCCCACGACGGACAGGTGGCGACCGCGCGAAATGTTCGGCGGTTGACGGCGGATTCTGGGATAATCCTGTCGCACCGCGACTGCGATCGCGTGCAGGATCCCTACTCGATACGGTGCATCCCGCAGGTCCACGGGGCGGTACGCGACGCGCTTTGTCACCTCCGGGAGGCGATCGAGATCGAACTCAACAGCGCGACGGATAACCCGCTTCTCTTCGATGGAAATCGGATCGACGACCGCGCGAGCGGAACCAAAACCGCGAAGGTGATCTCCGGCGGGAACTTCCACGGCGAACCGCTCGCATTGCGGCTCGATTACGCCCTCGGGGCGGTGACCGAACTGGCGGCCGTGGGCGAGCGACGGGTCGACAGATTGGTCAATCCCAACGTCCAAGAGTCACACCTCCCGCCGTTTTTGACGACCGAAAGCGGGCTGGGATCCGGGTACATGATCGCACAGTACACCGCGGCGGCGATGGTCAACGAACTCCGCTCGATCGGTCGGGCGTCGATCGACACGACGCCGGTCAGCGGCAACCAGGAAGATCACGTCAGCATGAGCGCCCAGAGTGCGCTCAATGCTCGTCGGGGCGTCGACTGTCTCCTCACCGCCGTCGCCGTCGAGTTACTCTGTGGTTCTCAGGCCGCAGAGTTCGTCGACGACGACCTCGCACAGGGAACCGGGACGGCGGCCGTCTACGAATCGGTCCGCGATCTCGTCTCCCCGCTGGAGACCGATCGACCCCTCCACGACGACATCGAGCGCGTCGAGACGCTCGTTCGATCGGGGATTCTCGACAATCGGGTCGAAGCCGCACTCGGCGAACGGCTGGAGTGATCAAAGGCGGGTCACACGCCGGCTGTCACTGAGAAGAGACCGGAGATTCGGCGAACGCCTCCTCGATGTTTTCGATCATCTGGTCGGTTCGTTCCTCGACCGTACTCCGGATCATCCGGAAGCCGAGCGACGCCAGTTTGCCGCTGACGTCGATTTCCATCTCGAAGTCGATCGCCGTTCGACCGTCGTCGACCTCCGAGAGGTCGAAGTTTGCCTCGGCGCTGACTCGAGTGTCGGATCCGTCCCCATGTCCGGAGATGGAGACGGCGAAATCGTCCGGCGAGTTGAACCGGATCACGTCGATGCCGAGCTCCATATCGAGCGACATCATCGAAATCCGCTCGCTCACCTCGGCTCGATACTCGCGTTCACCGGTCTCCTCGACGTGAGTACAGTTCGGAATGGTTCGTTCGAGCATCTCCGGTTTCTGCATCTCGTCGATCACGGTTTCGCGCGATACGTCGACCAGGATACGCTCCTCTGAGAACTCCATATCGGTCGATCAGACAGCAGTCACATAAATGTTGAGGGTCCCTACCACGAGCTAGTCGTCGGTCGCCGTCACCGGTGGTCGCTCGGTCCCGGCGGCGGTCGTCCCGCGGAGTGCCTCAAGGACCCGGTCCGGACTCATCGGGATCTCGGTGAATCGGATTCCGGTCGCATTGTAAACGGCGTTCGCGATGGCGGCGGCGGTGGGGTTGATGCAGGGTTCGGCGATCCCCTTCGCTCCGAACGGACCGCTCGGTTCGTCCGTTTCGACGAAGAACGTCTCGACGGCGTTGTTTTCCGGCATTCCCGAGGCGGGGAGCAGCTTGTAGTCTGCGAGGTTGGCGTTTATCATCCGACCGGATGACTCGTCGTAGGTGGTTGTCTCCGAGAGCGCGTATCCCGCGCCGCGGTGGAAGCCACCCACCTGCTGGCCCTTCGCCGGGGTGGGGTTGATGATGGTCCCGGCGTCGTTACCCAACACGACGTTCGAGAGCGAAATTTTACCGGTGTGCGTGTCTACTTCGAC
>CAZLHT010000078.1:0-1237 GCA_964559185.1 uncultured Natronomonas sp. | reverse complement strand
CCTCGAACCTGTAAGGTGACGGAGGGCGCACACCGTCGCCGAGCGTGTCTCGACGGGTGGCGGGAGACGGAGCCAGCGGGGAAACGGCGGCGTCCGGCCGACCCGTCGTCGCCGTCGTTCGGCGGAATACGCGGGTGGACAGGACGTCTGGCGGTTGCTGACCACGGCCGCGACAGTTCCCCAGTTCCTGTGTTCGGCGATCTTTGCGACCTCGCCGACGGTGATCCGCTTGTCCGGCAATCCCTCCACGTAGAGACGACCGTCACCGACGTCTGGGTCCGGTTCGATTGAGATGGCGTCCGGCGGGACTTCGAGGACTCGCGAAGTGAACTCGAGTAGTTGGTCTTTGGCCTGGGATGCCGCTTTGTGGATCGCGGCTCCACCCGCGTAGACCCCCCGAGTCGCGTGGGTACAGACGTCATATACGGTGTTTTTCGTATCCGTCGGGGAGACGCTCACGTTCTCAATCGGGACGCCGAGTTCCTCGGCGACCATCTTCGCGCCCGCATCGAGGGTTCCGCCGCCGTGATCCTGGAGCGCGGTCACGAGGTCGACGGAGCCGTCCTCGTTGATCTTGACGAGCGCACCGGAGTAATCGACCGCCTCGCCGGGGACCGGTCCCCCGGTCCCCGAGGTGTGTACTCCCCGGGCCATGCCGATCCCGCGTCGGAACCGTCCTTCCTTCTCCTCGGGCGGCCGCCGGGCTTCCCATCCGATCCGTTCCGCTCCTTGCTCAAGCAGCTCCTCAACGCCGTCGCTTTTGACGATAGACTTGATCGACGGTCCCTGACCCCAGAACGTGTCCCCCTCGCCGACGTAGTTCTTCTGGATGAGTTCGAGGGGGTCGATACCGAGCTCCTCGGCGATGGCGTCGACCACCGACTCGACGGCAAACGTCGTCTGCGGGTTCGCGAATCCCTGCATTGCACACGCCGGGGCCTTGTTCGTGTACACGGCACGACCGGTAAAGCGCACGTGATCGAAATTGTACAGCGACGCGACGAACCCGCCCATGACGCCCAAAAACGGATAGGCCTGGATGTTGTGCGAGCCGACGTCGGTGAGGGTATCCATCGCCGCGGCGACAAGTTCGCCGTCGTCGGTCGCGCCCATCTTGAGACGGATCTCGGTGGGATACCGGCAGTGATCGTACATGTCGGCATCGCGGCTCGAGACCAACTTGACGGGTCGATCGGCTTCGAGCGCCAGTGCAACCGAGATTGGAACGACCGAATTC
>CAZLHT010000077.1:0-6479 GCA_964559185.1 uncultured Natronomonas sp. | reverse complement strand
GTCGTCGGATGCGCCGACCCGGGTGAAGATGCGATCGACGATCGGCAGTTCGGCGCATCGCGCCGGGACGAAGCTCCCCAGCTGTGCGAGTACGCAGATCAGCGCGACCTGCCGCATGTAGGTCGACTTCCCGGACATGTTGGGCCCGGTGATGACCGCCATCGGTCGATCACGGGAAAGGTCGGTCGGGTTCGGGACGAACGACGGTTCGGTCCGCTCGACGACCGGATGGCGGCCACCTTCGACGGAGATGCCGTCCGCGCCGACGTCGGGGCGGCAGTAATCGTACTCGGCGGCGACGGACGCCAGCGCACAGAGCGCGTCTACTCGTGCGATCGCGGCGGCCGTACGCTGAATTCGCTCGGTCGCTTCGGCGACTCGACTGCGGACGTCCCGAAAGAGTTCGTACTCGCGATCGTCCCCCCGATCTTCCGCGCGAATGATCTCGTCTTCGCGCTCTTTCAGTTCCGGCGTGTAAAAGCGCTCGGCGTTCTTCAGCGTCTGTCGACGACGGTAGTCCTCGGGGACCGATTCGAGGTTCGGGTCGGTCACCTCGATGTAGTAGCCGTGGACGGCGTTATGACCGACTTTCAACGAGTCGATGCCGGTCCGTTCGCGCTCGTCGGCCTCGAGATCGTCGATCCACGCCTTCCCCTCGCGTTCGGTCCGACGCAGCGAGTCGAGCGTCTCGTCGTATCCGTCCCGGATGAGGCCGCCCTCGGTGATATCGACGGGCGGTGTCTCGACGATCGCCTCGTCGATGCGTTCGCGAACCTCCGGACAGTCATCGAGGCCGTCGACGATCTCGGCGAGGATGTCGCTCTCGGCCGCCGCGTCCGTGAGACGACCCCGGAGGTCGGGGACGATCGACAGCGTCGAACGGAGCGCGCGGAGATCGCGAGCGTCGGCCCGGCCGCGCGAAACCCGGGAGACGAGACGTTCGAGGTCGTAGACGTCGGCGAGGAGTTCGCTCGCGCGCTCGCGCTCGCCGACACGGCCCACGAGCGCATCGACCGCGTCGAGACGGGCGTCGATCCGCTCGGGATCGAGTAACGGTCGTCGAAGCCGATCCCGCAGTTCGCGGCGGCCAAGCGCGCTCGAGGTCCGATCGATCGTCTCCGACAGCGCCGCCCCTTCGAGGCCGTGAACGTGTCTGGGCTCGAAGAGTTCGAGCGAGCGGGTCGCAACCGCGTCGAGAAGCATGTACTCCCGGGGGTCGTACCGGGTGAGGTGGTTGAGATAGGACAGCCGCGTCGTCTCGCCCTCGATCGTCGCGCCGCGGGCGTACTCGGCGTACGCGAGCAGCGCCCCGCAGGCCCGTACTTCGGCGTCGCTCGCGAGCACCGTTTCGCCGAAATACGTCCGGAGTTTCGACCGGGCGGTCCCGAGGTCGAACGCCGATCGCTCGTAGGGCGTGACCATACAGCCAGCGCCGAACGGTTCCGTCATCGCGTTCGGGCCGACCACGGCCTCGGCGGGATCGAACCGTTCGAGTTCGTCGGCGACCGCGTCGAGTTCGTCCAGTTGCGTCGCGTAGAAATCGCCGGTCGACACGTCGAGCAGCGCGAGCCCGTAGCCCTCCGTCAGACAGGCGACGAAGTTGTTGTCGCCGTCGGACAGGAGCTCCGTCTCGGTGAGCGTCCCCGGCGTGACGACGCGCGTGACGGCACGATCGACCAGCCCCGTGGTCTCCTCCGGCTCTTCGACCTGGTCGGCGACGGCGACCCGATATCCCGCGTCGAGCAGCGTCTCGATGTATGATTCGGCATTGTCTATCGGAATCCCGGCCATGGGATACGACCCCGTCGAGTCCTCCCGTTGGGTGAGCGTGATCTCGAGGATTCGGGCGGTCGCTTCGGCGGCCGCACAGAACGTCTCGTAGAAGTCACCGACCTGAAACAAAAGCACGGCGTCGTCGTAGCGTTCGCACAACTGGAGATACTGCGATAGCATCGGCGTGAGTTCGTCCGCTTTCTCTGCCATCGCGGGCGGCGGTCCCAGCGCCTCGTCCATATTCCACCCTGCGGCTCGTCGGTCAAATACTCACCGGACGCCGGGGACCGACACCGTTTTCGGCCGCTCCGGCCAACCCTGGGTATGACAGCGGACGATCCCGAGACGATCACGATGGCCTTCGAGCTGGCGGCGTTGGAGCGACTGGCCGACCCGGCGGGCGTCATCCGCGATACGCAGCGATGGACGAACCACCTCGGCATCGTAAGTGAGGAGCCGACACACCTAGTCAGAAAGCGCGCGAGGGATTACGGGTTCACTCCCGACTTCCTCCCCGGACCCCGGACGAAACCCGAGAGCCTCGTGAAGATCAAAAACCAGCCCGAACACAGGGCCGATCGATACGTCCTCGTCGCCGTCGACGAGGGGATCCGCGAATCGGCCGAGCAAACCGGCTGGGAGTTCCGCCCGATCGAGGAAGCCGTGGAAACCGCCGACTGGCGACTCGCGACCGAAACGGACGATAGCGACGACGACGATCGGACGGGCTGGCCCTGACCTCGGCAGCTTTAACTGGGAACTGTGAGGGGCCAACGTATGCACTTCCGCGAGGAGTTCTGGTCCATCTATCGCGAGGCGCTACCGATTCTCCTCGTAGCGCTTTTGGGCGGGCTCGTCTCGGGGTTGATCCTCGAGGAGTTACTGGACAGCGTCGAGCGGTTCCCCGGACTGTTGGTGATGGTGCCGGTGTTTCTCGCCACGCGGGGGAACGTCTACGGCGCGCTCGGCGGTCGAATCGCGAGCGGGCTCCACCAGGGACTCATCTCGCCGGCGTTCGAATGGAACGAGCGGCTGGTGAACGCCGTCGTCGCGTCGTTCGTCAACGGAATTTCCATCTCGGCGGCCATCGGCGTCATCTCGTGGGGAGCCCTCCGGTTGCTCGGGTGGCCCGCGGCCGCGCTCTACGAACTCGTCGGAATCATGGTTCTCGCCGGCACGCTGACCTCGATCGTGCTCGTGTTCGGACTGCTCGCGGTTCTCTTTGCGGGATACAACGCCGGGTACGATCCCGACAACCTCGTCGGCCCCATCGTCACGACGTTGGGGGATGTCTTCGGGATGTTGTTCCTGTTCGTCGCCGTCATCGTCGTGGAGGTGGTGATCGTCTGATGGGTACGGAAAGAGCGGGCGGGTCCCTCGGCACATGGGACGCCCGCAGCATCGTCCGGAACATGTTTCCGCTGTTGTTGGTGCTCTGTACCGTCGTTCTCTGGGCGGGAATCACACTCGAAGAGGCCGAGGCGCTACTCGAGGAGTACGGCGTGCTCGCGATTATGGTACCGACGATGGTCGGCGCGGGCGGGAATCTCGGGACGATCCTGAGTTCGCGACTCTCGACGCGGCTCCACCTCGGAACGGCTGCGTTCGATCCCGCCGCTCGCGTGCTTTGGGCCAACATCGCCGCGGTGTTGGCGCTCGCGGCCACGGTTTTCAAGACGCTGGCCGTCGGAGACTGGTTCCTGGGATTGGTGATCGGCTCCACGCTCGGTCTCGGTGTTTTGCTCGGTATCTCCCTCGTGAGCGGCCTCTCGGTCGCCGTCATCGCCGTGGTCTTCAGCTTTCTAACGACCTACGGCTCCTATCGGTTCGGCATCGATCCCGACGACACGACGATCCCGATCGTCACGAACCTCGTCGACGTGTTCGGAATGCTCACCTTTATCGGCGTCTCGACGCTGCTTTTGGGTTGACGGGAGCCACCCTTCGGACCGCCGAATACTCACTCGTCAGGTCGCGAGATCCTCGAACTGCTCAGCCGCCGTCCGGGTCCCCTTCGCGATGATGACGTCGCCACCCCTGAGTTCGACGTCGGCGTCGGCGACGAGGATCCATCCCTCGTCGGGGCGGCGAATCGCGATGACCGACATCGTCACGTCGGCATCGGGAAGGCCGGCCGAGACGGACGTGCCGTCGAGCGTGCTCCCGGATTCGATCTCCACGCGAGTGATGATCTCGTCGCTCTCACGGACGGCCAATTCGACGACTGGATGAACGTCGATGTCGCGGAGGACGCCCTCGCTGATCTCGACCGCGGCGTCGCTTATCGTCTCCGTGCTCGTTCCGAGGTGTATCAGTCCGCGAAGTGTGATCGGGTCTTCGACGTCCGCCGCCGCCCGAAGCACCCACGCCTCGAATCGCGATTCCAGCGCGTCGACCTCGACTTCGAGGTTTCGAACCTCCTCGGCGAGTCCCTCGCTGTCGAAGAGGACGCTGCTGTAGGCGAGATCGACCGCCAACTCCGAGAGGTTCTTCATGTGGACAATCGTGTTGACGGCGCGTCCCAGATCGTCGATCGCCTGTGGGGCAGTCGCGAGCGGTTCGTATGTCTCCCCCGTCAACTCCCGGTAGATCCCCGAAATTTCCGACTCCGGGCCGCGAAGCAAGGCGACATCGTCGACCTCGATCCGCGTCTTTGGTCCGGGATTCAACAGCCACTCCGACCCACGTCGAAGCGCAATTACCCGGATTCCCGTTTCCGATTCGAGATCGATATCCTTCAGCGTCCGCCCGGCGTACGCGGAGTCGGCCGCGACGATCCCTCGAACGAGCGTTTCGACGGCCTCCGGAATCGCCGCGCGCATCGCCTCCGGGAGGCCGATATCCTCGAGGACGATCTTCGAGATGTCCCCGGCCGCGTCGCTGATCTGGTCGGCCGCCGCGACGATCCCGAGCACCGGTGCGAGCTGTTCGGCGTCGTCCGGACTTCGAGCCGCCATCAACAGACTCATTCGGGCCCGCATCTCGAGGACGTCCATCCGTTCTTCCAGGCGGAGTACCTCCTCCGCGAGCGCCTCGTTGCGGTGCAGCACCGCCGAGTACGAGAGGTCGATGAGCAGCTCCGCGGTGTCTTTCATCTCCACCAAAACGTCTTTGACACTGACGGGCTCGTATTCGACCGTCGACGAGGCCTCGCCCTCGAGGGGGTCCATACCCGCTACAGCCGGGGGCGATAAAAAAGCGTTTCCCGGCGCCGTCGCGGACACGTTTATTGTTCCGGTGAGTGTGCTCTGGGGCATGGTCGGACACGACTCGGCGCTCGACGTCTACCGGGATGCGCTGCCGGTGATCGTCGTGAGTCTTCTCGCCGGGCTGTTCGCCGGCGCGGTTCTCGGGAGCGCGACGATGCGCGCCGGGATCGAGCGCGTCCCCGGGATCTTGATCTTGCTTCCCGCGTTCCTCGCGACTCGCGGCGGCGTCTACGGAAGCCTCGGGGCGCGTCTCGGTTCGGCCCTCCATCAGGGACTCATCGAACCGCAGTTCGACGCCGGAAACCGACGGCTCCGGAACGCCGTTGCCGCCTCGTTCGTCAACGGGATGGTCGTTTCCGTGTTCATCGCGACGGTCGCCTTTCTCGTATTGGTCCTCGGCGGAGGATCGGGCAGCCTCCTTCGACTCGTCGCGATTATGATCATCGCCGGATTTCTGTCCGCAATCGTGATGCTCTCGACGCTCGTCTCCGTCCTCTTCGTCGCCTACCGCCGCGGGATGGACCCGGACAATCTCGTCGGACCCATCGTCACCACGCTCGGGGACGTCTTCGGCGTCGTCTTCCTGCTCGTCGCTATCTATCTGGTGGGGGCGATAGCGTGAGTATCGACGCCGGCGAGGATCTCGGGGGGATGGCCGACGACCTCGCCGACGCATACGAGGGGATCGCTGGCGAGCCGTTCGACGACTGGTCGATCCGGACGATGGTCCTGACGATGGTCCCGCTTTTGGCAGGGCTCTCGATACTGCAGATGATCTCCGGAAGCGTCCTCGAATCGTTCGAGGACGTCTTGTTGGACAATCCCTCGCTGCTCGTCATCCTCCCCGTTCAGATCGGCGCGGCGGGCAACCTCGGTTCGATCATGTGTTCGCGGCTCTCGACGCAGCTCCACCTAGGGACCTTCGAATTCCGCCGGGATAACCCGGACGTTCGGGCCAACGGCGGCGCAGTGCTCGCCCTCGGCGCAACCGTCTTCACGCTGGTCGGGATCGCCGCGTGGGCTATCGGTCGCGTTCTCGGCGGCACCCTCTCGTTCGCCGAGGTGCTGACGATATCGCTCGCTTCGGGGATGGCCCTCTCGGTCTTCGTCGTGGTCTTCAGTCTCGTCTCGGTGTATGCGTCCTACCGACTCGGATACAACCCGGACGACACGACGATTCCGATCGTCACGAACATCTGTGACATCACCGGCGTGTTGATCCTCTTCGCGGTCGTCTCGGTCGTGATCTGAGACGGCCGTCGTCCGTCCGAGAGTCCGAGGGGAGAAGCGAACGAATCGGACGAATCGAACGAAGGGTTACTGGTCGAGTTTCGATCGAGAAATTCCGACGCCGCCCGGCGTGATGATGAGCTGGTCGTCCTCCTTTTGGACGATATCGCCCCCGACCTCGTTCGCGACCTGTTTCAGTTCGTCGACGATGTGCTCCATCGTCCGATCGCTCGTCGTGTGTCGGATGATGTCCGCGATGACGATGTC
>CAZLHT010000076.1:0-6504 GCA_964559185.1 uncultured Natronomonas sp. | reverse complement strand
CCGACGAGCTCGAGTTCACCCACCGGGATCGCAAAGACATTTACGATCACATCGAACGGTACGGTACCGTCGAGTACGAGGACGCACGCCGGGCGTTGAACATGAGACCGGAGGCGTTCGGCCACCACGTCGCCGTCCTTCGGCGCGACGGAATCATCACCCGAGAGAACGACGAACTCCGGATCGCTTTTGAGGACGAAGGTAGAGAAACTTACGTTGACGAGGGCTTAGAGGTGACGATCCGGCAGGCCCGAGAGGACGATCTCACGGGGCTCGTCGGTGCGATGCGAGAGGCGTTGGCCGATAAGACCTACATCGAAGGCGAGACCGTCGCGGATATCGTCGAGAGCGAGAACGTTCTGTTGCGGCACAACAGCCTGATGAAGCGCGTCTTCTTCGTCGCCACCGTCCACGGAGACGTGGTCGGGTGGGTTCACATCAACGCGCCTGAACTTGAGAAACTCGGCCACACCGCCGAGTTGACCGTCGGCGTCATCGAGGAATACCGCGCTCGGGGCATCGGATCGAAGCTTTTGGAGCACGGTGTCGAGTGGGCGCTCGATCACGGCTTCGAGAAGCTCTACAACAGCGTCCCTTCGACGAACGAGAGGGCCATCGAGTTCCTGGAATCGCGCGGCTGGGAGACCGAAGCGGTTCGGAAGCGACACTACCGGATCGACGACGCGTACGTCGACGAGGTGATGATGGCGAAACTTCTCGATTAGGGCCACTCCACGTCGGCGTCGTCGAGCGGTTCCGGGACGATGCCGTCCGCCTGAGCGATCCTCCGGGCGTGGGCCGCACAGACGACCCTGTTTTCCTCCCAGGGTATGTGGAGCCGGACGGCCGCCCGCTCTGTACAGCCAGATTCTGTACACTCCATGGATCCGATAAGGGCGATTCCGTCTCGGGTGTTTCGGTCGTCTCGGTATTGCGAAAACGATCGTGTAGCCGACGTCGCGCTACTCGCCGACGTAGCCGACATCTATTTCGCCGGCGTCCAGTTCCGTTTCGACTTCGCGGGCGGCCCGAACCATGTTTTCCATCTTCCGATAGGCGGCCCCGCGGGGGAGCAGTTTCACGCCGCAGTCGGGCGAGACGGTGAGTCGCTCCGGCGGAACGATTTCGAAGCCTTTCAAAATATTTTCCTTGATCTCTTCGACGGTTTCGATCTCCGCAGTGTGGACGTCGACGACGCCCAAAGCGAGGTCCTTGTCGAATGCCGGCTCTTTGAACACGTCGAGCTGTTCGTACTCACCGTTCGCGAGTTCCAGGTCGTACTCGTGGACGGGCATCTTGAGAATCTCCGGGTAGATGCGAGAGTAGTCGCCGTAACAGACGTGGAGCCCGAGTCGGACGTCCTCGGGGACGCCCTCGGCGATGTGTTCGAGACACTCCCCGACGATCGCGTGATCGTCCGGCGTGGTCGCGAGAGCCGGCTCATCGATCTGGATGTAGCGCGTTCCGGCTTCGACGAGGGCGTCGATCTCCTCGTTGACGAGATTGGCGAGGTCGTAGGCGAGTTCGGCCTCCGTGTCGTAGTGTTCGTTGAACGACCACGAGGCCAGCGTGTAGGGACCGGTGATCGGCACCTTGACCGGACGGTCGGTGACGCCGGTGGTGAACTCGAACTCGTCGACGAGCCACGGTTCGTCGTAGCCGACCTCCTCGGTGACGGAGGGTTTATCGAAGTAGTTGTGTCCCCAGACCTTCACGGGGCCGTTGAACTCGTAGCCCTCGATGCGGTCTGCGAAGTACTCAACCATCTCGTTGCGCCGCATCTCGCCGTCGACGACGGCGTCGAGGCCGGCGCGAACGTGCTCGTCGGTGACGAGACGGGCGGCGTCGTCGAGCGCCTCCTCAAGGTTCGCAACGTCGAAATCCCCGTCGTCGTCCTCGGCGAGTTCCTTCGCGCGGTTGAGCCACTTCGGCTTGGGGTAGGAGCCGACGACGGTCGTCAGGAGGAAGTGCTCCGTCGGGTGATCGTCCGGGCGGAACTGCGAGCGGGTGTCGGCGTGTCCGTCGACGCTCATAGCGACACCTCCTCGGCACCGGCGGCAAGCGCATCGAGTTTCGCTTCGGCCTTGTTCGTCGGCAGGTAGAACAGTTCGGTGTTCGAACTCACGAGAACCGTCTCGAACGACTCGATGGGAGTCTGCTCGCAAACCCACTCGACGCGTCCGGCGATATCCTCGGGCGTCTCGACGAGTGTGTTCTGTCCGTCGACGACGCCCAACACGACCGAATCTTTCGTTCCGTACTCCTGGATGTTGTAAACGCTCCCCTCGTGATCGGAGACGAAATCGAAGCCGATCGCGTCCACGTCCGCGTCCATCAGGTGCGCGTACGCCTTTTCGGGGATCGACCCCCAGTACGTGTGAACGACGACGTCGGCGTCGGTCGCCGACGCGACCGCATCGATAGCCGCGCTCACCCGCTCATCGGCTCCGTCCCCAGGGGCGTCGGTGACGAGCGACGGCTCCAGAAGAAAGAGCGTCTCGACGGGTGGGGACGTCTGGACTTCGGCCGCGAGGAACTCCGCCACGGCGTCGAGAAATGTCGCTTCGTCGCCGTAGTGCTCGTCGGTCGCGAGTTTCGAAAGCGAGTACGGTCCCGGTAGGACGGCCTGGGATGCGTCGGAGGCCGACAGTTCGACTGCAACGTCGCCGTCCGGCGACAGTTCGCCGCGGACGACCGGCTCTCGATAGAAGTTGTTGTTGTCGTAGTATCGGACGATTCCGCGCGTTTCGACGCTCTCGTGAACCGAAAGCGGGTGCGCCAGCATGTCGTCCCATCGAGCCTGTCCCTCGACGATCCGGTCGAGACCGGCCCCGATTTGCCACTCGACGAGTTCGTCGCGAACGCGATCGTACGTGGCGGTGATCTCCTCGGATTCCTTGCCCGATATCAGATCGCCCTTCTGGTGACCTTTGAGATCGGACAGTTCGTCTTTCGCCCAATCGGGCAGGGGATACAACCCCGGTGTCGTCGAAAGTACCTCTGTCATTGAATCAGACTACGAGATGATGGCGTTTAATATTTCCTACTCAGGTATTTCTATGAGTAATTTCGAGGACGACCAGCCGTTCGAAGGGAAACGATTCGGTGGCGATCTCTCTCGCGATCAGGCCGGCTTCGTCGGCGAGTTCGCAGACCGCTTCGATCCCCGTCAGCGAGGAGATGAGCAGGTACACCCGCCCGTCACTTCGCAGGACGCGACCGACGTCTTCGAGAAACGGACGGATGACTCGTCGGCCGTCCGGCCCGCCCGAGAGGGCATACTTGAGAGGATCGTCCCACTCCGTCTCGGGAGGCGTTGGAAGGTAGGGCGGATTGAACAGAACCGCGAAGAAGCTCTCCCCGCTGAACGGACGAGTCAGATCCGCCCGAACCGTCTCGATGCCTTCCGCCTTCGCCCGCGCGCACGCCGACGGGGTGATATCCGTGCCGACGACCCACGCGTTCGTTTCGGCGCCGACTCGTTTTCCGACGTAGCCGGATCCCACGCCGACCTCGAGAACTCGCCCGCCGTCGATGCGATCGATCGCGGTTTCGGCGAGAAGGCGTGAATCTTCTGCCGGTTCGTAGACGGTCGGGATATTTCGCCGATCCGCGAGCTTCATTCGTCTTCCTCGCCGGCGGGCGTATTCGTGACCGACCCGTCGACGTTCGTCGAGCCGACCCTGTCAGCGTCGACGTCATCGGACGCTTCGCCGGCGTCTTTCTCCGAATGGGTCGATACGCTGATTGGTTCAGCACGTCCGGTGAGTTCACGCTGCGGGAACGGAATCTTGATCCCTTCCGTCTCGAACGCCTCCTTGACGGACTCGATGACGGCGTTCTGTGCGCGCCACTTCTCCTGGATTGTCGGTGTGGTGATCCAGTACCGAAGCCGGAGGATCACCGCCGAGTCGGCGAATTCCCACCTGATGACGTCCGGCGGCGGCTGGGAAGCGACCGCCTCTGCGCGCTCCATCGCCTCGCACGCAACGTTCGCTGCCGTCCCGATGTCGGTCCCGTAGTCGACACCGATGTCGGTTTCCAGCCTAAGTCGGTCTGTCTTCGTGTAGTTGACGATCTCGTTTTCCGTGATCGTCTCGTTCGGAACGAGGACGTGCTCTTCGTTGAACGTCCGGATCTGCGTATTGTACACCGTGATGTCTGTGACGATTCCCTCCCGATCGGCGACGCGGATCCAGTCGCCAATCTCGAAGGGACGTCCGAAGAGGATGACGAACCCCGAGAGGATACCCGACAGCGTCTTCCGGGCGGCGAACCCGAGAACGAGGCCGAGCACGCCGGCTCCGAGAAAGAGGTTCCCGACCGGAATTCCCCAAAGGACGACGACGAACCCGACGATCGGGATGAAGAGGAGGATCTGAATGGCGTGGTGTGCAACCTCGCGCTGGTGGGGCGTGATCGCGATTTGGCCCGAGCCGTATTTGATCGACCGCTTCGTCAACCGAGTGATCGTGACGGCTCCCGCTAACACGATGAACGTCACGAGGGCTTTAACCCCGTGTTCCGGCGACAGTGACAGAAACGCAAACGCGGCTATCACGTCGTTCGGAAGCCGCCAGATCGCGACCAAAAAACCGGTGAGCAATACGGCCGTCGTCGTCACGAGAAGCGACTGGATCAGTTCTATCGTGTCCTCGTCGTATCGGGATTTCAGACGGTGGCCGACGTGGTAGAGAGCGATGACGACGAGCGCGAACGCCACGGCCGACCCGACGGTCCCGGCGTACCGCGAGGGAGCGGATTCGAACGTTCCCTGGATGCGCTCGATTGCCCGCCAGTACCACAGCGACGAGATGAGTGTCGACATCGGTTCGGTCACCTTGCCGTTCGAATCGCTCTCATTCGGAATCGACCTCTGCCACTAGTCGAGCCAGCCGAGCGAACGATTCGGGAGGGACGTTTCCTGCTCGCTTTCCCATCAGATTATCGCCGGCCGCTTCGATGACCGCTTCGGGATGTCCGATACCGGTGATATGGGTCGTGTTCCGGATCGCGTTCCGCATCGTCTTTCGGCGCTGAGTGAACACCGCGCGAACGATCGCCATGAACACCTTACCGTCCGGGACCGCGTACTCGGGCGGTCGCGGTCGCGCGCGGACGACCGCGCTCTCTACGGCCGGCGGTGGCGAAAACGCCTCCTTCGGGACCGTCTCGACGATCTCTATTTCGGCGTAGTGGCCCGCCGTCACCGATAGCCGACCGTACTCGTCGGTTCCCGCTTCGGCGGCCATCCGCTCGGCGAACTCGCTTTGAAACATCAACACTAGGGGTCGTCTGCTCGGCAATAGCCGGAAGGCGACTTCCGAGGAGATCCCGTACGGGAGATTCGAAACGGACGCCGTGAACTCCGGCAGTTCGATTTCGAGCGCGTCGCCCTCGATGACGGTTGCCTCCCCGGCCTCAATCGCATCGGAAAATTCCTCGGAGAGGAACGTCGCGAGCGTCGGATCCCGCTCGACGATGGTGACGCGATCGGCGACGTCGAGTAAACGGTCCGTGAGTCCCCCCGTTCCGCCGCCAATCTCGAGAACGTGTTCGGTATCGGTAACGGTTGGAAGGTATCCCGGAAGTCGGTCCAGTACCCGGTCGTCGACGAGAAAGTGCTGGTCGCGCTCCGGGTCGCCGCGGACGCCGGCGCGGGCGATGAGCGCGTCGGGATCGCGCATATGTCCACGATAATTGGCGGTCCGGTATATCTTTCGCGCTTTCGATATCCGTTGCACTATCGATATCCGATCGATCAGTTGCCCTCACGACGGGCGAAGATCCGATATTTAAGGTCTTCTTCTCGAAGTTCCTCCAATATTCGATCTATGAGGACGTCTTTGGGGTTGTGCAGTCCGGACACTCTGGATTCGATATCCTCAAAGCTTTCGAATGGACGTCTCTTTCGAGCGTCAAGGACGTTGTTACGGAGCTTCTTTCCGATTCCGGAGAGCAAGTTTAACACGTGCAGTCGGGTCGTGATCGGCTGGGCGTCATTGTAAAAGTCGACGAATCGTTTTTCGTCGGCGTCGATAATCTCCTCGATAGCGTATTCGAGTTCGGACTCGGCCGTACTCGAGAGTTCGTCGTAGGTGATCGACCGAAGCGCCTCGACGTTCTCGCCCGGTGGCTCTATCTCGATCCGATCACCGATGTTGACGCCGGCGTCGTCCGTCAACGCGGCCTCGATGAGTTCGAAGTTCGTCTCGCTGACGGCGAAGGCGACCGGCGATCGCTCGTACTGCGGACGGTCGTCGTTCGGATTCCCCCTCGGGAGGAAATCCAACACGACAGCGATCCGCGGGGCGGCGTCGTTTCCATCGTCGCTCATACCCACCCGTACGGGGAGACGATATTTAAAACAGGGGCTGCACGGCGACCTAGATCAGGCGTACTTCACGACGACGTTGAGCACATCGTCGAGTTCGTCACCCGAAAGCGAGTATCGACCCTGCGCGAACAACGTTCGGAGTTCGTCACGATCCTCGGGGAGGACGT
>CAZLHT010000075.1:0-6642 GCA_964559185.1 uncultured Natronomonas sp. | reverse complement strand
TGCGGTCTGGCGACCGCTAGCATGCTCGAGTGGGATATTCGCGACGGGATCGCGTCGATCTCGGACGGCTCGATGGCCGTGCCGGGGGGAAAAGGCAATATTCTACGAAGCTGAAAGGGTGGACGAAATGCGGGATTGGCTGGCCATTCGGGCGAAGGCGACGCCGCAAGCGACGGCACTCTCTCCCGGCGATTTCCTCGAATCATCTGTGTCCTACGGGAGGCTGAACGATCGGGTCGAAACGCTCGCCGGGCGCTTGGCCGCGGCGGGCGTCTGCGTCGACGATACGCTCGCGATCTGTGCGGAAACGCGCGTCGAGTTCGTAGTCGCGGTGCACGCCGCACAGCGACTGGGTGCCGTCCTTGTCCCGATCAACGCTAGATTGACCGACGACGAGATCACGACACGAATCGATCGAATCGATCCCGAGGTGGTGGTCTGCGAACGCGACACCGAACGTTCAGTTCGTTCGGCGACCGACGACACCCCGTTGACGCTCGACAATCCAATCGAGAGAGCCACTGCGATCGCCGAGATGCGGCCGGAACCGTTCGATCTGCCCGAGTGGGCACCCGACGACCCGCTCGTGGTGCTTTTCACTTCCGGAACGACCGGCGCGCCGAAGGGAGTCGTGCTGACGCTCGCGAACGTGCTCGCGAGCGCGACGGCCTCTGGGTTCCGGCTGGGGCTCCGGAGCGACGACTGCTGGCACGTTCCGCTCCCGATGTATCACATGGGGGGGCTAGCGCCGGTGTATCGATCAGTGCTGTACGGCACGGCGCTCTCCGTCCAGCGCGGGTTCGATCCCGAAGGGACGCTGGCGGCGCTCTCCGCTGCCGATGCGAGCGCCGTTTCGCTCGTTCCGACGATGCTGGATCGGTTGCTCGACGCCGGAGCTCTTCCAGAGCTTCGGTTCGTGCTGCTCGGCGGCGCGCCCTGTCCGCCCGAACTCATGGCGCGTGCCCACGACCGCGGCGTGCCAGTCGCTCCCACCTACGGTATGACCGAAACGGCCTCCCAAATCGCAACGGCCCGTCCCGAGGAAGTCCGGAACGCCCCCGAATCGGTCGGGAATCCACTCATGTTCGCCGAGGTGTCCGTCGTCGACGGGACCGATTCGGTTTGTGAGACGGGCGATTCGGGCGAACTCGTCGTTTCCGGACCGATGGTCTCCCCCGGCTACCTCGACGACGGTGCGACCGACCGTCGCTTCACCGGTCTCGGGCTCCGGACCGGCGATCGTGGCTATCGTGATTCGGACGGTCGACTCTACGTGCAGGGACGCATCGACGATACGATCATTACCGGCGGCGAAAACGTCGACCCCGACGAAGTCGCGACGGTCCTCCGGTCCCATCGATCGGTCGAGGCGTGTTCCGTCGTCGGACTGCCCGACGACGAGTGGGGCCAACGCGTCGGCGCGCTCGTCGTCCCCGACGACGAGGCCGACCCGACGTTCGAAGACCTCGAGGCGCACTGCGCCGACCGGTTGGCGGGCTATAAACGCCCCCGGACGATCGACTTCGCCGAGGAGCTCCCCCGCACCGCGTCGGGGACCGTCGATCGGGACGCTGTCGTCGCCCGTCTTCACGACGACGCGTAGCGCCGACGCGAGCGTTTTAATCCCCCCGGCCGCCTACGTCTCACCGTGTGCACACTCATCGTCGCTTGGCGAGTGTTCGAGGATGCGCCTATCTGCGTCGCGGCGAACCGCGACGAGGCGACCGATCGCCCGTCAACGCCGCCGAGCGTTCGGGAGGGGGATCCGGCTGTGCTTGCCCCGAGAGACGAACGTGCTGGCGGAACGTGGCTCGGATACAACGAGGCGGGCGTCCTCGCCGCGGTGACGAACCGCTGGGTCACCGGTGAGGGCGAGCGCTCGCGCGGACTGCTCGTCGACGACTGTTTGAGCGAACGCTCGGCGTCGGCCGCGGTCGAACTCGTCAAATCGAAATTCGGTCGGCGTTCGTACGCCCCGTTTCACCTGCTCGTCGTCGACGACGAGGCGTGTCTTCTCGTCATTCACGACGGCGGCGGCGAGTTCACCCGTCATCGGTTGTCGCCCGGCGTTCACATGGTCGTGAACGTCGGATTCGACGGCGAGTGGTTCGTCCCCGAACGACGCCCGGTGGCCGGTCGGGAGCAGGGTCGAAACGCGGACCGCGTCCTCGCGGATCTCCAGCCGAACGACGGCGAAACCGCAGTGGAGTGGACAGCTCGCGCCGGTACGATTCTCGGCGATCACGATCACGGCGTCTGTATTCATGAAGACGGCTTCGGGACCCGGTCGTCGTCGCTGATTCGACTCGGGGACGAACGGATCTTCGAGTACGCCGATGGGCCGCCCTGTGTGGCTCCATTTCGTCGACTCGACGCGAGTGTCTGAGTGTTTCGGTTACCGGGATTTGGTTCGATTGAGGAACGAGGCGGCGCTTTCGACGGCGTCGGTCACGGTGGCTCGATTCGATTCGTCGAGTTCGACGAGCGGTGGCCGGACTGTCGCATGTTCAAGATGATTGAGCTCTTTCAATGCTGCTTTGACAGTCGGCGCGAACCCGTATTCGACGGCAACCTCGAACATCGGAGAGACGACGTGGCGCTGGATCGCTCTGGCTCGCTTGAGACCGTCCACCTTCAGCGCGTCACAGAGTGTTCGGAACGCGCTCGGGAAGACACCCGTGAGTGCGTTGATCCCGCCATCCGCGCCCATCGCCTGCGCGCCGACGAAGTGATCGTCGTATCCCTGGAAGACGCGAAATGAATCCGGCGTCTCGGCGACGAATCGTTCGATCGTGCTGAATTCGCCGCTCGTGTCCTTGATGCCGTGGATCACGTCGTTCGACGCGAGTTCGGCGACGGTCTCGACGGTTATCGGGCCGCTCGTACACGAGGGGATGTTGTACAGGTAGATCGGGAGCGCGGTTTCGTCGGTGACCCGGTCGAAGAACGTTCGATTGCCGACCGGATTATTCGCCCCGTGGTAGTACGGCGGCGTGAGCAACACGCCGTCTGCGCCGACCGAATTCGCGTCGTCGATGAATTCGACGGCGTGTTCTACCGTCGTCGCGGCGGCACCGGCGATGACGGGAACGCGTTCGTCCGCCGTCTCGACCGTGGTTTCGATGACCGCTCGTCGTTCCTCGCGGGAGAGGCTTGCGAACTCGCCGGTCGTCCCGCAGGGGACGAGTCCGTCGACGCCGCCTTCGACAGTTCGCTCGGCGATCCTCGAAATCGCTTCGTGATCGACCGCTTCGTCGGCATCGAACGGCGTCACCATCGCGGGCAACGACGCGATTGGTGGCAATTCGACCCTGCTCGTCGGACCGGACATGCCGCTGGCTTCACGTTAGGAACGATTGTAGTTTCCGTTCTCCTCGTCGGCTCATTACCCGTCGGACAAGCAATGATTTAAAGGGTTCGCTGGCGGAGTACGAACCGATGAGTACCCCCGCTGAAGCCGATCTCTCGGAGGTAGAACGCGCAGGGCTGGAGCTGATACGCTCCACCGGTGGTATCCACCAGAGCGACTTCTGGAAGGAACTTGATATCGACTCCCGAAAGGGAAGTCGGATCCTCGATAAATTCGAGGAGTCGGGGTTGGTCGAACGATCGGAGACGGTGTACGACGGCCACAACACGTACCACATCACTCCCATCCTCGACCCTCGAGACCTCGACTTCTCACTTTTGATGGCGGGTGATATGCTCTCGCCGTTCGTCGGCGAGGAGGAAATCGACCCGCAGGGCGACGCGTTCTCCCATTGGGTCATGAATTTGGCCTACGAAGAGTACTGAACACCCGCTCGGTAAAATACAACAACGAGTGGGTTGATCGATCAGTATGTCATATTCTCGCTTAGCATTGATGAGAGATACTCCCACGTCGAAGCACGCGTCGCATCCGGTTTGATGAGATAGTATCCTTGGATGTCGTCTTTAGTCGAGCGTATTCTCGATCACCGACTTGGCGTCGTCGAACTGTCACTCGCCGTCGTGTCCGGTGGCCATCGGTATCCGGCCAACTGGTCTCCGAATTCCCATGCCGAATACGAGACCAAATCGATACCCACGTCCGGAATGACTTCGTTGATCACCCTCGCCGTACCGGCGTTTTTCGCATCCAATGGGTAGTTCATTTCAGGAGCATGAAGTACCGTGATGTCGCTTTCGATGGTGTCGCAGGCCCGCTTGACGCCCTCCTGGCAAGCGGTTAGCCACCGTCGAAAGTTCTCCGCGAGTCGCTCCGAGCGCGGGTTGGTGGCGTTCTCCTGTGCTAGGTTATCTCCTTCCAGTGCTGTAGAACGAACTTTTTTCCGGTCCCATCGCACGTCGAGAGGAGATGGCTCGTCAGTTCCTCGAATCGGCCTCGTACGGTTCCCATATCGTTATCGATCATTCCATCCTGAAATTGTACCCACTCGCTCCATGTACGGGAGTGGGTGAGGAGAATATACGTAGAAAATTGCCGATCGAACAGTTCTCGAACGTATTCGGACTTCGCGGCCTCAGTTAGGGAACTAAAAGGCTCGAACCAGTCGTTGTTGTCCGGATACTTCTCGGCAATGCGATGAAGCCAGATCTTGATAACGGTGGTACCGAGCGACACGAGTCTCTGAGCACCTTCGTTGAGGAAGTCCTTGTTCGTGAAATTATATTGGCCGCTGAAATGTGTGACGCCGAGGACTTCGGACGGCGGTAGTTCGGATGGTGGTTCTCGAAGGTTACCAAATGGTCGTCAAAGAGGGATGAATCCGATGACTCCCCGTTTAGCTGTTCGCTACATCCTGCGACAGCTCCCATTCCTGCCGTACCTATTTCCAGAAATCGACGTCGCTGCATTACCCAATATGGAACATTCCGTAGCGTAAACGGTCGGTGGATTTTACGATTCTCGACGGTTGATCGAGCCGATCCCGGCGCTCATCTTCCCTCGAACAATCGTTCGCCGGTCCGTTCCGGCAGCCCCGCCGCAACGATCTCTTCGTAAACCCGGTTGACGTCGTACTCGACGCGCCGACACTCCACCTCGTTCGTCCCGGTGTCGACGACTGCGTAGGCGGCCCTGGGATCGCCGTCTCGCGGCTGGCCGACACTCCCCGGATTGAGTATTAGCCGATCGTCGACCGTCGTTTCGTGTTGGACGTGCGTGTGCCCGATCACGATCCCGTCGTACTCGTCGATGTAGGGACGAAGCTTCGGGAATTCTCCGGGATAGACGTATTTGTCGAGCGATTCGGGATGCGAGTGAACCATCAGGTATCTATCGTCCCCGAACATCGTCTCGCTCGGTAATTTGGCGAGCCATCGGCGCTGTTCCTCGGTGAGTTCCCGCTTCGCGAACTCCAATCCGGCTTCGGCCATCCGATTGGCGGCGTACCGTTCCGGCGTCCCGACGGTCCGGTCGTGGTTCCCCTGTACGGTGACCGAGGCTACCTCTCTGACGCGTTCGAGACACGCTCGCGGCCAGGGATTGTACCCGACGACATCCCCCACGCAGACGATCGCATCGACGCTCGGCATGTGGTCCAAGACGGCCTCGAGCGCCGGGAAATTCGCGTGGACGTCGGAAATGAGACCGATTCGCATGGGGGCCCGTTCGATCTCCGCGACCGAAACTGTGGCGCTGCTCCGCCTCTCATTGTCAGTCCCCGATACCGACGATCTCGAGTAGTTCGGACAGCTCGTCGATTTGGTGGTCCGCTTTCGGGCCCCGTGCGTCCGTACCGTAGGCGACGGTCTCGATTCCGAGGGACGCCGCGCCGGCGATATCGTGCTCGTACCGGTCCCCGATCATGACCGTCCGCGTCGGATCGGTGTCCAGCGCATCGAGCGCGTCGCGGAACATACGCTCGTCCGGCTTCGTGTATCCGACCTCTTCAGACGTCGTGACGTGATCGAAATGGCTTCGAACGCCGAGCGTTTCGAGCATCAGGTGCGCTTGTGGGGTGTCGATATCCGAGACAATCGCCAGCTCGAACTCGGACGAAGATAGGTTCGTGATCGTCTCCCGCGCATCCGGTTTCGGGCTGATCGAATCCTTCGTCGCCGCCTCGAGACGCGAGGACCAATCTGTAGGTGGATCGCCGTCGAAGAGCGTCGCGGTCGCCTTCGCGTAGCCCTCGCGCGCGAGTCGATACTCGCTCCCCTCTCGACCCCGAAAGTGATCGCCGAGGGTCGTCTTCCACCGTTCGAGCGCGGCGTCGACGTCGAGGCCGTATTCGGCGGCCAATCCGTCGATAAACGCGGCGTATCCCGCCCGGATCGACGCGAGCTCGACGATGACGCCGCCGATATCCCAAAACACCGTCCGGAATTTGCGTTCGGTCATACGTCGTACCGACGGACCCCATCCCGCAATTCGCTTGTGATTCGTCCCGCCGATTCGAGGTGGGCGAGTGCTCCCATCGTCTCGGGAAATAGATACTCAATTTTGTGTTCACCGGCGAGCACTTTGGCGACCGCCGGTGCGGTGTCGTACCCGTCGTCGACGAGCCCGGAGACCCGATCAAGTCGGTCGTCGAGGCTTTGACGGTCGCGTTCGACAGTCCTTCGAAGATCGTCGTGCATCGGTCCGTGACCCGGACAGACGCGGTCGACGTCGAGTTCGGCCATGCGATCGAGCGCGGTGTAGAACGCGCTGAA
>CAZLHT010000074.1:0-6681 GCA_964559185.1 uncultured Natronomonas sp. | reverse complement strand
CCGAGATAGAGGTGAATTCCAGCGAGCAGTAGCGTCAGTCCCAAAAACGCCACCTCGAAGGGATCGAGATTCCGATCGGATCCACTGTCCGTCATGGTGATTCACCCCGGCGTGACCGATGTCCGAACCTCACCGCTAATCGTAGCGGTTCGACCGGCATAGCGATATCGGTCGTTCCCACGAAATACGATCCGCCGAAACGAGGGAACAACCACGAACGCGCCGAGGAGGGACGGTGGGAAACGGATTTACCATCACCGGGCGCAATGGGGCTGTGCTCGTCGCCCTAGAGAACCGAATACCGCCCGCGGTCGCGCTCGCCGTCGCAATTTTGGCCGTGTCGACGAGCGCGATCCTCGTCCGCTGGAGCGACGCCCCCTCGGTGGTCCTCGCGCTGTATCGCGTCCTTCTCACGACGCTTCTCGTAACGCCGTTTCTGTTCACCAGATACCGCGGCGATCTGGCCGCCTTCCAACGCCGCGACCTCTTTGTCGCGACGCTGACGGGAGCCGCGCTCGCCGTCCACTTCGCCGCGTACTTCGAGAGCCTCACGTGGACCAGCGTCGCCGCGAGCGTCACGCTCGTCCAGTCGCAGCCGCTCTTCGTCGCGGTGGGGGCAGCGCTCGTCTTGAAGGAGCGAATCCGAGCGCGGACTGCGCTCGGAATCGCCGTCGCGATGATCGGCATGGCCGCGATGTCGGCCGGCGAATTTCTCGCGGGTGCGGCGACCGCGGGATCGCGACCGCTCTACGGGAACGCTCTCGCGGTCCTCGGCGCGGCGATGGCCGCGATTTACGTCCTCGTCGGCCGATCGCTCCGCCAGCGAGTAGCACTGGTCCCGTACGTCCTCGTCGTCTACACCGCCTGTACGCTCACCCTCTTCGGAATCGCGATCGTGCAGGGACTGCCCTTACTGGGATACGGCCCCCGCGAATGGCTGCTGTTTTTCGCCCTAGCTGTCGGTCCAGGACTGTTCGGCCACACGGTCATCAACTGGGCGCTCGAACACGTCGAATCGACCGTCGTCAGCGTATCGCTGCTCGGTGAACCGGTCGGCGCGACGATCCTCGCGCTCGCGCTGCTCGCGGAAGTGCCGAGCGTGACGACCGTCGTCGGTGGATTGGTCGTCCTCGTCGGGATCTACGTGACGTCGACGGTGCGAGCGTGAATCCGGTCTTCGTCTTCCGTCATTCCTCACCCGTTTTTCGGTGAGCCGACGCGACGGCGGCCCGAATAGCCGCACCGTCCCTCACGTGAGCGAGGTGTGCCGAACAGTCGCAGTCTGACGCGCCGAAGCCGTCAACCGGGGAAGGCGGCAACGCGCTCGCGACCGCACACTCGACGGCGGCGGCGGGCGTTCGCGCGTCTCCCCGAATCGACGCGGCGTCGACACTGAGGAGGTAGTCGACGTGCCAGTGGTGGCTCGATCGCTCCCCAGCGGCGAGTTCGTAGTGCCTATCGACGCGGCCGAATCCGTCCGACCCGAACGCGCTACCGGTATAGGCGTACCAGCCGGCCGGGAATCGGTGGACACCGAGCGCTCCGACCTCGATCGCCTCGGCCCGATCCAATTCGACGAGGAGGGTGTAGGTTCCGCCGGTCACGCGCGTCCGTTGGACCGAACGCATGGAGAAGCTGTCGGAGCTCGCGACTCAATCACAACAAACCGCGCGGCGACCCGCCATATTTTTGCTTGCCGCCGTCGCAGGTGGACGTATGAAGGAGTCGCTCTTGGAAGTTCTGTGCTGTCCGCTAGACAAAAGCGAACTCGAACTGGAGATCATCCGCGAAAACGACGAGGAGATCCTCGAGGGCCGTCTCGTCTGTACCGAATGCGGCGAGGAATATCCGATCGAGGACGGTATCCCCAATCTCTTGCCACCCGATATGCGCGAGGAGGCCACCGCCTGAGACGGAATCACTCACCAGTAGTCTTTTTAACGGTACCGGGAGTGTGAAGGAACGTGACGGACTCGCTCACCGTCTCGATCAACCGTGACGGCCTTCACACGCTCGCCGTCCCCTCCTCGTTCGGAGCCTCGGGTCCCTTCACCGTCGAACTGTACAACTACGGCGAAGCCGCTCACATACACCTCAACCTCGACGACCGACTCTCGCAGATCGCCCGGCTCAAGGCGACGAATCACTACGTCGAAGCCGACGAACGACGGGTGGTGGACGTCGAAACGCGCGATCGATCGGCGTGGCCCGCCGACACCGTCCGCGGCAAACTCAAGGTCGTCGTCGGTCACGGCCGAGAGACGCACTACGTCGACGTGACCTTCGATCGAACGACGGCGGAAAACGACGTTCGAATCGATCCCGACCTTGCGACGCCGACGAGCGAACCCGAACCCGAGACGCCGCCAGTGTTTCGACTCCTTCCGGTCGTCGTTTTCGGGAGCGTGGCGGTGCTTTTGGCCGTCGGTGCGCTGTTCGCGATCGGAGACTTCGCGCTCCTCCTCGGCGCGCTCGCGCTCATCTCCACCGCGCTGTGTACCGGCGCTGCGTACGTACTCCTTCGGTGACGTTCGGTTCTCAGGACGCGTCTACTCGCGATCGTCGGTGCCAACGCCGCAGAGCCGTTCCTCCTCGTCGAAGCGTTTGGCCCGGAGAAATCGCGTTCGATACCGGTTCGCGTCCTCGTCGAAATCGGCCTCGCGGATCGACTCGATCTCCCCGTCTGCGACCGCGTCGATGATCCCCTCAAGTTGGGCTTTCTCGCTCGGCGTCAGTTCGAACTCGTAGCGTTGCGGTTCTTCGCCTTCGAGTTGGGTCCACTTTCTGGCTGCCGACACGACGAGCGAACAGGGTTCCCGGCAGGGAAAGACCCCGTCGCCGCCGTCGACGTCGAGCGCCGTCTCCTCGTCGTACTCCCACTCGCGACGTTTCAGACACTGGCTGTCCTCACAGCAGGCCTCGACGACCCAGTTTACGTGTTCGTGTCCGTCGTCCCGATCCCACGTCTCGATGACGCCGTAGATCCCGCTCTGTCGCTCCATCGTCTCGCGCCAGTGATCGACGTCGAGGTCGCCACGCCGTTCGAGGTACCAGTTCGCGATCGTCGCCGGATAGACGTAGTCGACAGTTTCGGTGAGGGCTCGTCCATCGAGATCAACGAAGACCCACCCCGTCGGCAGCGTCGGCGCGGTCTTCAGCGGCCGGTAGCGCCCCCGGTCGTCGCGCTTGACGAGTCGTCTCGCCTCAAGCGGATTCGTGTGGGCGTCGAGCGTCTCGATTTCGCTGTCGGCGTCGACTTCGTTTCGCACGGTGTAGATCCGCTCGCCGTCTTCGCCAAGATCGACCCCGATTCGTAGTTGGCCCCACGACGCGTCGATGCCGCCGTCGGCCATCGTCTCGTAACGGTCGGGGACTGACCGTTCGTCGGCCCCCTCGAGCCACCGCAGGAAGGCGATTTCACTGTCGGAACGATCGCGGGTAACCCAGTAGTACCAGTTCGAAACGAACCACGGGTTTCGGTTGGCGATCTCCTCGAACGCCGATTCCGTGAGCCCCTTGTGGTTTTTCTCCGACGTCTCGAACCGATAGCCGTCCGGTTCGAGTCCGACGACGAGGTCGTCGCGGTCGACGCCCGACTCGGCGGCGGCGAGGAGGGCGTCAAGCTGGTCGTCGTTCACGTCAGTCACCCGCGCCGGCGTTCGCGCTCGATTCGGTCCGTCGACGGATTGTCTCAACGGAGTCATCGACGGTCGCGCCGGCGTCGGTCGCCCGTTCGATGATAACGTCGGCCGTGAGCGACTCCGTCCCGACCGCACCGGCGTACCAGATTCGATGCCCGTCGACTTCCGCAGGCGTATCCCAGCCCGTTCGATGATCGTCCGTCAGCCCCACGTCCTCGGGGATATCCTCCTGGGTGTGATAGCCGTCGGCGACGAAGAGCGGCACAACGATGATTTCGGTCGTCTCGAAGAACCCGGTCACGTCGTCGATCTCCGGCTCCTCGTCCATGAAGAGCGCCCGTACTTCCTCGAATCGTCCCGTCTCAGCGATGCGATCTGCGTGAAGGTGGACCGCTTTCGCCGAGTTTTCGTTTCGCTCCGTGCCGTGGCCGACGACGGCCAGCCCGAACCGCTCGCCCACATCCCGGTCGCCGGTTACCGTCTCCGTTCGACGAACGATCACGTCGCTCATCGCGTCGTGAGTGCCGACCGGCCCGCAGTAATGAACCCTCTTCTCAACGTCGGCCGCTTGGAAGGTGGCGTGGGTCGCGCCCGTGCCGTCCGAATCCCACTCCTCGAGACTCCAACCCTCAAGACGGAGCTCCCTCGGGATCACCTCCTCGGTGAAGTACCCCTCCGAGATGAAGAGCGGAACGACGTACACTTCCTCGCTTTCGACGGTTCGAAACACCTCCCGAAACGACGGTTCCTCCTTCCAGAAGGCGCTCCGAACCTCGTCGAATACGCCGGACTTCCGTATCGTGTCGGCGTGGTCGTACGTCGGCGTGCTCGCGTCGGGATTGAGGTGCGAGCCGTGCGCGACGATGACGAGAGCTTGCATGGTCCTATCGTAGGGACCGGCGGCTTTAGTGGCTTCGGGAATCGGCGGCATGACGGCGATTTATCGCGCATTACGGATCGAGCGTCTCCCCCGTCGGAATCGTGACCGACAAACCCTTGGCGACCCGATTCGATCGAAGGGCATGACCGTCGCGTCCGACACCCGGGCGGCCGTTCGCGATCACCCGTTCGTCTACGACGGCCTCCGGGCCGGAATCGTCAATTACACCGCCGCCGCCAGATTTCTCGACGTCGGCGAGACGCAAGCCGTCGGAGCCGCGCTGCGTCGATACGCGGAGGAACTCGATGAGTACGAATCCTCGGCCGGTCGGGCGAGCGTGTCGATGCGATCCGGCGTCGAGCTCACCGATGACGACGTCGGGCTACTCACCGTCGGGGAAACGACCTTCGCGGCCGGTGGCGGCGAGTACACCGCGATCGTCGCGACCGGGGGGTTCGACGCGACGGCGCTCGGGACGATCCTCGAACGGCTCCGAACCGCTGAGATAAGCGTGATCGCGGCCGCCGCGACCGATGGTTCGGCGACGATCGTCGTCGGGCGGCGGGAGGCACCGGACGCCGTCCGAGTCGTCGAAGCCGTACTGTAGCGCTCGCAAGCGACGCATTGAAACCGACGCCGGGCCCAGAATTCGACAATGACGCTCCGTGTTCTGAACACGCTTTCGGGCGAGCGCGAACCGTTCGAACCGGCTGACCCTGACGACGTACTGTTGTATTACTGCGGGTTGACCGTCTCGGACGCGGCGCATCTCGGTCACGCCCGAACCTGGACGCACGTCGACGTGATTCATCGATGGCTCAATCACCTCGGCTACGGCGTTCGACACGTCGAAAACATCACCGACGTCAACGAGAAAATCGTCGCCCGCATCGGGGAGCGGACCGACGATGGGACGCTCGGCGAGAGCGAACGAGAGGTCGCCAAACACTTTATCGAACGGTTGCTCGCCGACATGCGATCGCTCAACCTCGAACGCGCCGAGGTGTATCCCCGCGTCTCCGAGCACGTTCCGGAAATCATCGATCTCATCGAGACGCTCGTCGATCGAGGCTACGCCTACGAATCGAACGGCTCCGTCTACTTCGACGTGACGGCGTTTCCCGACTACGGGAAGCTCTCAAATCAGACCATAGCGGAGGTCGAATCGCAGGGAGCAGAGGACGAGCGCGCCGAAAAGCGCCACCCTGCGGACTTCGCGCTGTGGAAGGCCGACGGCGTCTCCGAGGACGCGATCGCCGAACACCGCCACGATGACCGAACCTACGACGCCAGGCCGATCGGCGAGACCTGGGAGTCGCCGTGGGGCGTCGGCCGCCCCGGCTGGCACATCGAATGTTCGGCGATGTCGATGACGCACCTGAACAGCTCGATCGATATTCACATGGGTGGCCGCGATCTCGTCTTCCCTCATCACGAAAACGAGATCGCCCAGACCGAAGCCGCGACCGGCGAGACGTTCGCCCGCTACTGGCTGCACGCGGACCTGTTCCGGATGGACGAGGAGAAGATGTCCTCGAGTCTGGGAAACTTCATCCCCGTATCGGAAGCCGTCGAGCGCTTCGGGACGAATCCGCTTCGAATGTTCTTCGCGTCGGCCTCCTACAACTCGACGCAGACCTACAGCGACGCCGCGATCGAGGAAGCCCTCGAACGTTGGGATCGCCTCGAAACGGCCCACGAACGGATCGAGACCGCACTCGACGATCCCGATGCCCGGACGAAGATCGACTCGCCGCTCGACGAGGCGGTCGACGCCGCGAGTGAGGCGTTTACGGTGGCGATGAACGACGACTTCAACACCCGAAATGCGCTCGCGGCGCTGTTCGATCTCACCGCCGCGGCGAATCGCCACCTCGACGACAACGAACAATACGACTATCGGGGACTGCGTCTGACCATCGAGACTCTCGAGACGTTTGGAGAGGAGGTCCTCGGGTTCGATTTCGACGGCGGTTCGACGGGCGAGGCGACGCTCGCCGGAGAACTCGTCGAGTTGGTGCTCGAACTCAGAGCGAGCGAGCGCGAGGCCGGCAATTACGACCGCGCCGACGAACTACGCGCCGACCTCGAGTCGCTCGGCATCGAGATACAGGATACCGACGAGGGGTCGGAGTATCGGCTGTAGCCTCGGGTGCCCGT
>CAZLHT010000073.1:0-6755 GCA_964559185.1 uncultured Natronomonas sp. | reverse complement strand
TTTCGAATACCGGAGGGCGGTAGTTTTATTGGACGCAGTACGGAAGCACGATTAAGTATGTCAAACGGTACCGATTACGAGTCCGTGTATCGGTCCTTCGAGTGGGACGAGATCCTCGATTCGTACGACTGGGACGCCCCCGAAGAGTTGAACATCGCACACGAAGCGTGTGACCGACATGCCGACACCGGCAACGTCGGGTTCACGTGGGTCTCGGAGACGGGCGATCGTTCGGAGTACACGTTCGCCGAACTTCGGGACGCGTCGAACCGGGTCGCGAATGCGCTCTCGGAACTCGGCATCGAACGCGGCGATCGCGTGGCGACGTTGCTGCCGAAGATTCCAGAGACGATCGTCACCGTGCTGGGCGTCTGGAAGACGGGTGCGATCCACGTTCCGCTGTTCACCGCGTTCGAAAAGGGGGCCGTCGAGTTCCGAGTGAACGACTGTACGCCGTCGGTTCTGTTGTATCACACCGACCACGACGAGACGGTCGAAAGCCTCGAAACCGAATCCGAGTTCGTCCCCATCAGCGTCGGCGACGGAATCGACGGGGCGGCGGAGCACGACTACGACGAACTCGTCGGGGCGAACTCGACCGAGTTCGACGTCGTCCGGACGAGTATCGACGACCCCTCGACAATGCAGTACACGTCTGGCACGACCGGGCCGCCGAAGGGCGTGGTCATGTCCCACAGGGCGCTGCCGACGCTGTATCCGCACACCAAGTACGCGATGGACGTCACCGAAGAGGACCTCGTCTGGGGAGCCGCGGATCCGGGGTGGTCGTACGGGCTCTTTACGACCGGGTTCGCGCCGATGGCGCTGGGCGCGACGCGGCTGCTTCACGCCGGTCCCTTCGACGCCGAACACTGGGTGGACATCCTCGATGAACACGACGTGACGATACTCGGAGCGGTCCCCAGCGCCTATCGCGGGATCATGGCCGCCGGCGAGGAGATACTCGAGGGACGGTCGTTCGAACACCTCCGCGTGTTGAGCAGCGCCGGCGAGCCGCTGAACCCCGAAGTGTACGACTACTTCGATGGCCACCTTGGCCTCGAGATCCATGACACGTACGGCCTCACCGAAGCGGGCATGATCGTCAACAACAACGCGGGACTCGACATGGACGTCAAAGTCGGCTCGATGGGACGATCCGCGCCCGGCTTCGAGGTCGATCTGCTCGATCCGGAGACGAGAGCGTCGGTCGGCACCGACGAAATCGGCGAAGTGGTGGCCAAACCGAGGAGGTGGGCGTTGATGAAGGAGTACTGGGATCGACCGGAAAAGACGGAGGCGACATTCCACGACGGCTGGCTTCTCACCGACGATCTGGCGCGCAAAGACGAGGACGGATACTTCTGGTACGAGGGCCGAAGCGATGACGTGATCATCTCTTCGGGGTATCGGATCGGTCCGTTCGAGGTCGAAAGCAGCCTCATGGAGCACCCGGTGGTCGCAGAGGCCGCCGTGATCGGCGTTCCCGACGAGACGCGGGGGCAGATCGTTAAGGCCTTCGTAGTTCCCGTCGAGACACCCGAAGAGACCGAGGAGACGCTCGAAGACATCCAATCGCACGTCAAAGAGCGACTGGCAAGACACGCCTATCCCCGCGAGATCGAATTCATATCGGAGCTTCCCACGACCGCGACGGGGAAGATCCAGCGGTATCGGCTCGAAGAGCGGGAAGCGAAATAGTCGAGAGGCGGGATCAACGCCCTTCGACGTCATCCGACAGCGTCGCCTCGGTGTCGACGCCGTAGACGCTTGCGGGCGTCTCGACGTGGGCCCGATACAGCGCCGCCTCGTGGCCCGCTTCGGCGAGCCACCGGGTTCGCTTCGGGACGGTCTTTGGTCCCAGCACTGCTCCCGGCCGATCCGGGTCGTCGATGAAATCCGTCTCCATGAAGAACGGACGCTGGCCGTCGCAGGCGTGTTCGAGTTCGTCCTGGTACGAGATCACGCTCGGGATCGGCCCATCGAGGTACCCGCCGGAGAAGTGTTTGACCACCCGACCGCGAGGTAGCCCCTCGTCTTCGGCCCACTCGGCGACCGTCACGAAGTCCTCGCCCTCCTCGGCGTGGAGCTGGACGGCGCACCCGACCTCGGCGGCGCGGGCGAAGGCGTGGCGCATGACCTCGTTGGAGGCGTCCCACACCGCCTCGTCGACCTCGTAGTGGGGGCGTCCGGATTTGATCGCGATCGCCGGCCCCGAGGCGACATACTCGGCGGCGACGTCGATCCCGATGTTCATCAGATCCGCGGCTTCGTGTGGATCGTACCCGCGTTCCGTGAGCTTCGAGACGAGCGCCGGGTGGACGCCGAGCACTGGCCACGCCCGGCCCGGGAGGCGGTCGTCCGCCCGTTCTGTCACCTCGATCGTGAGTTCGAACGTCTTCCGGAAGCCGTCAGAGTCATCGACTTCGCCGACGAGGTGCCAGGAGGGTTTGTTGAGCACGTTCAGGTGCGTTCCGCCGCCGTTCGCGAAGTCCTTGGCGGCCTCGACGCCGCGGCCGTTGACGGGATCGAGATGGAGGTGGTTATCGAGAATCGGGCCGTTGTACATGCGAAAGATTTGGAGGGCACGTTTCAAAACGGCACCGCTATACGACGTCGACGAGGCCGACGCTCTCGAGCAGCAACCACCCGACGAAGCCGCCGTAGAGCCCGAGCATCGCCCACGCCTCGCGGTTAGTGATCTCCATGTTCGTCCGGGCGAACGCGAAGAGGGCGATCGTCGCGACGACGAGGAACGCCATCATCGGAACCGCGGCGGCGAAGGAGACCGGCGTCGATCCCGCGAGTAGGACTCCAACCGGAAGCGCCACGAGTAAATCGAAGATGTTGCTCCCCAGGACGTTTCCCAGAGAGACCGCGGGTTCGTCGATTCGAGCGGCGGCGATGCTTATGAACGTGTCCGGGAGGCTCGTCGCCGCGGCCACGATGGTCAGCCCCCACAGGAACGACGGCGTCCCAAAAACCTCACCGAGCCCGACAGCCGCGAAGACGAGCCCCTCGACGCCGCCGATTATCAACGCGATACCGCCGAACAACAGTCCCCACTGACGGAAAAGCGACCTCGACGCGAGCGTCGTCGTGGGGACGCTCGCGTCGGTCACATCGAGGTACTGAATGAAAACGTAGAGTCCGTACAATGTCAAAAGCGAACCGGCGAGCGGGCGGGTGACTTCGCCCGTCAAGTCGCTACCGCCAGTCGGATAGTAGATGACCGCGAGCGCGAGAATCAAAAACAGCGCCGCGACGGAGACCATGTAGAACTGTGCCTCCTTGTAAACTACGTCGCGACCCGTATCCAGCGTGCCGTTCGCCAGAAGCGCCGACAGCGCCGGGATGACGAGGATGTTGAAAACCGCCGATCCGACGATGATTCCGATCCCGAGTTCGAACTCGCCGTAGCGAATCGTCGCGATGACGGCGCTCGCGATCTCCGGTGCCGAAGAACCAACCGCCGCGATGATCGTTCCCTGGACCAATCGCGGGAGCCCGTAGTGGCGGGCGAGTTTTCCCGAGGAGCCCTCGAGCGCCGACGATCCGACCCAGACAACCGCGGTCGCCACGACGCCGATACCCAAGAGGGGAGCGATCCCGACCATGCTATTGGAGCGTGATCTCGTGATGGGCGGCGTTTCGAAGTGCGTCCGAACGGCCGTGCGTCCCCGGCGCGATCGCGACGGTCCGGAGACCGCGACCGGCGGCGACCTCGAGGACGGGCTTGAAGTCGGTGTCGCGAGAGACGATGGCGAGGGTATCGATCCGCTCGGCAACCCCAGCCTCGACCGCGTCGACGGCGAGTTTCACGTCTACGTCGCCGCTGGTCGTGACAACCTCGAAACCGTGGGCCTCAACCGCCTGTATCAGCCCGCTTCCGGCCTTCTCATCGAGATACACGCGTGCGATCGCAACCGTCCCCTCCTCGCGGGCGAGCGCTCGAAGTTCATCTAGGTCGACGTCGAACTCCTCTCGGAAGACGTTCGGCCCGTCGACGAAAATGCCGACTCGGGATCCGCGGGCGAAAAGCCGATCGAGCAGTCCCATATTCCTCCTCGACTCCCGCTCGACAAATAAATACTTACTCCGGGGGCACCGAAACGATCCATGTCACTTCGAACGCCACCGCTCGGGGCCGAACACGCCGACGCCGATGCGAAGCTGACCGCCTTCGGCGGCTGGGAGATGCCCGTCGAGTTCGATTCGATCCGGACGGAACACGAGGCCGTCCGCGAAGTCGTCGGAAAGTTCGACGTCTCCCACATGGGGCAGATCGAAGTATCGGGCACCGACGCGACAGAACTCACGAATCGGCTGACGACGAACGACGTGAGCGAACTCGATCCCGGGGACGGACAGTACTCGACGATCACCGACGACGAGGGCGTCATGCTCGACGACACGGTCGTCTACCGGCTTCCCGAGGGGGAGACGAAAGATGCCGACTACCTGTTCATCCCGAACGCGGGCCACGACGCCGAGATGTACGAGCGGTGGGTCGATCACGCCGAACGGTGGAATCTCGACGTGATCGTCGAAAACGCCACCGACTCCTACGGGATGATCGCGGTACAGGGTCCCGAATCGATCGAACTCCTCGGAGAACTGTGTGAGGACCCTGACGATGTTTCCCGCTTTACCGTCGCGTACCGGAAGATCGCCGGCGTCGAGTGTCTCCTCGCCCGGACTGGATACACCGGCGAGGACGGCGCCGAACTACTCTTCGACGCCGACGAGTCGTCTGCGGTCTGGTCCGCACTCAAGTGTCAATCCTGCGGGCTCGGCGCGAGAGATACCCTCCGATTGGAGGCCGGGTTCTTGCTCTCCGGGCAGGATTTCGACGCCCAATCGAATCCCAGAAATCCCTACGAGGCAGGGATCGATTTCGTCGTCGATCTCGACACCGACTTCGTCGGTCGGGACGCACTCGCGGCCGTCGCCGAGGCCGGTCCCGCGGAGACGCTCGTCGGCTTTCGGCTCAAAGCGCGGGGAATCGCACGTCACGGCTATGACATCGTGGTCGCCGGCGAAACGATCGGAACCGTCACGAGCGGGACCATGAGCCCGACGCTCGGCGAGGCGATCGGACTCGGATACGTTCCCGTCGAGTTCGCCGGACCGGGGACCGAACTCGGAATCGTCGTCCGCGGTGAGACGAAGGGGGCCGTTGTCGAGGGGCTTCCGTTCTACTGATCGGGGACCGGGCGGCCGAATCAAAACCACTCCCGGTTCGTTCGAATCCGAATCCGGCGCTGGTTCATCTCACGAGGCGGTCATCGCATAGATGAGAGAGACGGCGAGTCCGAAGAGGACGTGACCTGCGATCGTAGCGAGCACGACGCCCGGGGTGATCGCCGGAAGATCAGCCAGACCGCCCATACCGACGCGCGACCAGATGGGGAGGAGGAGTGCCACGAGAACCGTCAGCACGATCCCGAACGCGATTCCGAGCGCTGTCGAACCTCGATACGAACGGGCGTACCGGGAGAACGGTTCGTAGTGGACGACGATGACGTACAACATTCCGAGGAGACTCCCGTTGAACAGGTGAATTCCCCACGCGCCCACGGGGAGAGGCCCCTGGATACCGTAAACGCTCGGAATGGCTATCGCGACGGTGAGATCGCTCACCCCGAGCTCTATGAGCAGTCCGAACAGGAGCGCCCCGAACGTTCCACCGATCGCGCCGACGACGAGCTGTTGGAAGCTCATCTCGTAATCGGGTTCGCCGGTTTCGGTTTCGGCAGACATAGGTAGTGTAACCGAGACTGTGACCTTTACTATTCACACCGTATACCCGGTAGCGTTCAGATACGTCGAATCGAACCGACGGAAAAGGACCCGACGGCTCGACGGCGACCGATACGGCGTCGCGAGAGAGAGTTTCGACGCCGAAGCCGATAACCCTACAAACCCTACCGCAGATACGGCAGGTATGAGCTTCGAGATACCGGACGACTGTCGGTACCTGGAGACGCACGAGTGGGCGCGAGACGAAGGGGAGACGGCACGGATCGGCATCACCGACTTCGCGCAGGACGAATTGGGCGACATCGTCTTCGTCGAACTCCCGTCGGTCGGCGAGACGATCGAACGGGGCGTCGAGTTCGGCGTCATCGAGTCGATCAAGGCGGTTTCTGACCTGTACGCTCCGCTTTCGGGCGAGGTGATCGCGGTCAACGACGAACTGGTCGACGCGCCCGAACTCGTCAACGAGGATCCCTTCGGGGACGGCTGGATGCTCGAAATCGAGCCCGAGGACGGATCGGAATTCGACGAACTCCTTTCGCCAGTCGACTACGAGAAACGGACGGCCTGAAAGAGAGGCGGAAAGCGAACGGCCCGGTTCGCCCTCGACTACCGGCTCACGGACACCCCAGGTCCGATCGACCCTATGTTGGCGTGTCAAATGGTCGATTCGACCCTGCTCGCGGGGGGTAAATCGATCCGCCGACGGCCGGGGCGGACCTTTTAGTATGCGACCCGACTCTGCCGAAGCGAGACCGCCACCAACGTACGTGCAGTACGCCTTCTTCCGGCTCGCAGACGGGGTCGTCGACGGTCTCGTCCGGGCGTGGTTCGAGGAGTGCGGATCGATATCGAGAAAATCCTGTACGAAACGTACGAGGGGTCGCGGTCGTACATGCGTGGATCGGCTGCCGCCGTCGGCGTCATCGGAACCGCCGACTGTGACATCCTCCTCGCCGTAAACGACGAGGCTTCCCACCGCACCGGACGCGGCT
>CAZLHT010000072.1:0-6809 GCA_964559185.1 uncultured Natronomonas sp. | reverse complement strand
TTCGGCGAATCTCGTGGCTCCGTTCGGCGTCCGTCGTCAGCTCGATCACTTGGGTATTATCGCTCTCGATCGATTCGACGTACAGTTCGCAGAATCGCTCGCGGTCGTTCGCCCCGGCGAACTCGAGGCCGTACATCGCCGCCGAGTGTTCGAAATCGAGCCCGTGCGGGGTTCGGAACCACGGATCGAAGCCGTCGTGGTCTTCGATCGGGAGCTGATGGAAGATACCGCCACCGTCGTTGTTCACACAGACGATCGTCGCGTCGACGTTCGCACGGTCCACGGCGAGCAGCCCGTTCATGTCGTGATAGTACGCCAAATCGCCCGTGACGAGCACGAGCGGATCGTCAGTTCCGAAGCCGGCTCCGAGCGCACTCGAGACGATCCCGTCGATGCCGGATGCCCCGCGATTACCGAGAACGGAAAGGTCGGACGGACGTGGCGCGCCGAACCGATCGAGATCTCGAACCGGCATCGAATTCGAGACGAAAATTGTCGCCGGATCTGGTGTGTGCCGAACCACATCGGCGAGAACCGCGCCTTCGGACGGTTCTTCGCCCTCGACGAACGTCCAGTACGCCGATTCGACTTCGGCGAGCCTCCTGGCGTACGTCCCTGGCTCGCGATCTAGCACCGCGGCGAGCTCGGACGCCACTCGCGTTTCGTCGGCCATGAGGAGATCCGTCGTCGTGAACGTCGCCTCCCGCCACTCACCGACCGGATCGACGAGAAACTGCGTGTCCCCCGCGGCTCGTAGATAGTTCCGGAGCGATTTCGACGTCGGCGACGCTCCGAACCGGATGACGACCTCCGGCCACGAATCGACCGCGGAAATGTACCCGTCGTAGCCGCCGCAAACCGTGATCTCGTCGACGTGTGGCCCGAACCGGTGCCCCGATAGCGGATCCGCAAGGACCGGAAAGCCGCTGGCACGGGAGAGCGCTAGCAACGCGTCGGGTTCCGGGGCCGGCTGATCGGAAGGTCCACAGACGATGAGACCACTCTCGGCAGTTTCGATCGTCTCCGCGATTGACCGTACGTCCGATCCCGAGAGGCTCGATCGGCCGCGGACGGTCGAGACGTACGGACCGGTTCGTCCCGATGACGTCACCGTCGACGGCTCGTCCCCGTCCGGGAGCCGTCCGACCGGGACGCCATCGGGGGCATCGTCGGAATTGACGTTCGGTTCGAGCGGTTTTCGAAAGGGCACGTCGAAGTGGACCGGCCCGGCGTCCGTCCCACAGGCGGTTTCGACTCCCCGTGAGAGCGCGGTCCGAAGCGATCGAAGCTTCCGAGCGGCCGCTTCGGGCTCGGGAAGCTTTCGGTAGTACCGGACTGTTTCCCCGTAGAACCTCTCCTGATCGATCGTCTGGTTCGCACCGCTATCGGTCAGTTCGGGTGGGCGGTCGGCGGTCAACAGTACCATCGGAACGCGGGCGGCGTCGGCTTCGACGACCGCCGGATGGAAGTTCGCGAGCGCTGTCCCAGAGGTACAAACGAGTGGGGCCGGGCGACCGGTTCGTTTGGCGTATCCGAGCGCGAAGAAAGCCGCCGAACGCTCGTCCAACTGCGAGACGGCTTCGATTTCCGGTCGTGCGACGAGTGCGAGCGTCAGCGGCGTCGAGCGGCTTCCCGGCGCGAGGATCGCGGTCTCGATCCCCGCCTTCGCGAGTTCATCGGCGACGATCCGTCCCCAGAGCGTATTGACGTTCGATCGGTCCATCGATTCACTCCAGCTCGTCGAGGATCGGTCGGTATTTCAGCTGCACCTCGTCCCACTCACGATCCGGCTCTGAGTCGCCGACGATGCCGACGCCGGCGAACAACGTCGCGACGTCCTCTCGCACGGCGGCCGACCGGATCGCGACCGCGAAGGAACCGTACCCGGCCGCATCGAACCACCCGACGGGAGCGGCATACCACCCACGCTCGAAGGGCTCGGTGTCTCGAATCGTCGCCAGTGCGCGATCCGGCGGAAGTCCGCCGACTGCGGGGGTCGGATGGAGCGCCCTGACGAGCGTCAGAACGTGTTCGTCCCCGTTGAGTTCGGCGGTGATCGGCGTCTCGATGTGCTGGACGTTTGCGAGCCTGCGGATTCGACGAGCGTCAGTTCGAACCGAGGCCGCATGCGGTTCGAGCTGATCGCGGACTGCGTCGACGACGAGTTGGTGTTCGTGACGGTTCTTCCCGTCGGCGAGCAGTTCCTCCGCGAGCCACTCGTCCTCCTCGGGCGTCTCGCCGCGTCCAGTCGTCCCGGCGAGCGCCCCCGTTTCGATGGTTCGCCCCCTGAGATCGACTAACCGCTCGGGCGTTGCTCCGAAAAAGTCTCCAGTGCCGTCATCGGATTGGAACAGAAACCGATAGCAGTCCGGATAGGTCCGCCCGAGTCGCCCCAGTACGTCGGGAATCGAAAGCGGCTTCGAAAGTGCCGTCCGAAGCGCCTGAGCGAGAACGACTTTCCGCAGCTGTTCGGCGTCAATCTGGTCGGTCGCGGCGATCACGCTCTCTCGCCACTCGGCTCTCGAGGCAGTTCGTATCCGGGAGGCGATACCCGGTCTCGTTTCGACAGTCCCCGTCCCTGAGATATCCCGAAGCCGAGCGCTCGCGTCCTCGAGGCCTTTCTCGACGGCTTCGGGGGTCCCGCCGACGGCGTTCGCGGTCAGCCACGCGTCGCCGTCGGTGTAAGTCACCTGTACCCGCGGGAGGACGAACTTCGCGCCCGGATACCCCTCCCAGGCCCCCGTTCCGGTGTGTTCGTCGTGAAACGAGAACCCCCCGAACAGACGAGGTCGCGCGGCGAGCGCGCCGGCGTGAACATCCCCAAGGGAAAACAACTCGTCGGCCGCCTTTCGGATGGCTCGAAACCGGTTCGCTCCATCGGCGCGAAGCGTCTTCGCCGCGCCGCTTCCGACGATCGTCGCTTCCCCGGGGGAAGCCCAGAAGGTCCGTGGCGAATCGGCCGCAGCGAGTACGGATTGCGGCCGTGGTACGTTCGACAACCGTGTCGTCCGACTGACCACCCCGTCCGACCGCGGGGTCGCCTCGTCGCTCCGCAGCGATTCCATTAGCGGCAGTTTGGGCCCCACCGTCTTAGGTTACGTGTTCATCGACGACGAAACGACGATCCTTTTTCACCGTCGTCACAGCTTCGATTCCGCGTCGTCCGCGAGCTCTTCCATTCGTTTACCGATCCGTCCCGCGTCGGAGAATTCGTCTTCGGCCATGACGTTCGCCAGTGCGTTCCCGAGGACGAACACGGCGTGTTTGTGCTCGCTTTTCGACTTGTGGACGTCGTCGGGAGTAACCTCGAGTTCGTCGTACGGATCGAATACCGAGCTATCGATACCCTCCATCCCGCGAAAATGTTCCATGATCGATACCATCTTCGCGTGTAGCTCGAGTAGTTCCTCTTTGTGCATACACCGTTATACATCGAGACGGCGCTTAACGTTTGTGCGATTGGGACCGCATACGGCTCTTTTCCGTCGATCCCTTCGCTCGTTCGATTAATCGGTTGATCGAGTGTTTACAGGAACTCAGAAGACGTACTCGTCGTCGTGGCCCATCATGCCATCCTCCTCGAATCCCGGTTCGTCGTCCTCCATCGGGCCGCTCGTCTTGTATGCCCGGAGCCCTGTCGATAGCAACTCTTCGATCGCCTCCTCGCGGGTTACGAACTCGCCCTCTTCGACGAGTTGTGCGATTTGCATTTCGAGATGCTCCGGAACGGTGAGTTGTACCTTCGGCATCGGAACAATTCGGCCTTCGAGGATGGGGTATTTAACCCTGTCGAGGCTTTTTGCCCGGTGAAAATTCGAATCCGGGTTTCCGTAAGGATATTTTCCGGTTCCGTCAGCTATACTCTTGGATATTTAAAACGAGCTTTCGAATCGGTTTTTTCTCTCCTCCCTCATTTACCGTATCGGAATGACGGGGCTACCGGGAACAACGGGGCTACTCGAGGGGTGCGAATCCGTGGGATGAAGAACGGTACGCCCGATCGCCGCGAAACGAACCATCGTTCCACATCTTGAATCGGGCGGAACCATTAACCTCCTGTACGACGGACCTCGAATATGGCCGGTTCTACCCGTGTACTGCTCGTCGACGACGATCCATCCCTCGCCGATCTCATGGCCAACCAGCTCGGCGATCTCCGGAACTCCTTTTCGATTCGAATCGAAACCGATCCGAACGAAGCGCTCGAGGCGATCGAAGCGGGTGAGATCGACTGCGTCGTTAGCGATTTCCACATGCCACAGATGAGCGGATTGGAACTGCTCCGCTACGTCCGGGAGTTGGACGCCGACCTTCCCTTTATCCTCTTTACTGCCCGCGGTAGCGAAGAGATCGCGAGCGAAGCGGTTTCGGCCGGCGTCACGGACTACTTCCGAAAACGCCGGGGATCCGAACAGTGGCAGGTTCTCGCGAACCGAATTGAAAACGTCTCGGCTCGGTATCGCGCCGAAGAGGCGGTCCAACGGCGGGAGGCCGCGCTTCGACGTCTCGCTCGTACCGTCATCGATAGCCTGTCTACACCCGTCGAGGAACTCTTAGAACTCGGCTGTGAGACGCTCAAAGTCGAGTACGGCGCGATCGTTAATCGATCCGACGAGGGGGCCGAACTCCTCGTCGAAAGCGTCGATGGAACGCTCCCGTTCGACACCGCCAAGGGGGTACCGATCTCCGACGACATCGGCGATTTAACCGTCGACGGCGGTGGTATCGTGGCCGTCGCAGCCGGCCCCGAGGCCGACGACGAGGCCGGGTTTTCGTCGTACATCGGGACGCCGGTGTACGTCGGCGACCGTCGGTACGGGACGCTCTGTTTTTGCGATCGAGGCGACCGAACCGAATTCACGGCGTGGGAACGGGCGTTCGTCGAACTGCTGGGCGATTGGCTCGGTCACGAACTGACGAGCGAGTGGGCGCGCGACCAGGGCGAGACCGTCACCGCCGCTCGAAGCCGGGTCACCCAAGCCCGCGAGGCGCTTTCGAACGGCGACGAGACGACGCTGCGAGCGGAACTCGATGCCGTCGAGAAACTGCTAGCACGCGGACTGCCGTCGACGACGCCGGTCTCGATTGAACTCTCCTGACCTCCATCCACGAACGAACCAATCACCCGTCACGACGTTCGCGAACGCATCCCTCGATCGGATCGATGAGTTGGTTGGCCACGGAGTACGGATCCGTCTCCCGTTCCAGTATCCGATCGATATACGGTTCGATCCCGCCGCGAGCCGAAATCTCCTCCTCTAAGAGCGCCGCCGCGTCCTCTCTGAGCAGGGTTTTGACCTCGGCTTCGTAGCGCCGTCGGGTCTGAGTTTCGAGTTCGCCGCTCTCGGCCAGCCACGCGACGTGCTCCGCGATCGTTTCGAGGAACGTCTCGACCCCCTCGCCGGTCTTGGCGACAGTCTCGACGATCTGCGGTTCCCAGCCCGTCTCTTCGTTCTTGTTTCCCTCATCGCCGCGATCGCCGTCACCGACCACGGCGTCCGCTCCGTGGTGTCCCGCCAACGGTGACGCATCCCGCATTCCGATCATCTCTCGAAGCTCCATCACCGTTCGATCCGCGCCATCCAAGTCGGCCTTGTTGACGACGAAAATGTCAGCGATTTCGAGAATACCTGCCTTGAGCATCTGGATGTCGTCACCGGCACCGGGCGGCACCAACACGGAGACCGTGTCGGCCGTCTTGACGATCTCGATTTCGTTTTGGCCCGCGCCGACGGTCTCGACGATGATCTTGTCCTTGCCGAAGGCGTCGAGCGCTTTGACCGCGTCCGTCGTCGCCGTCGAGAGCCCGCCGAGCGAACCGCGAGCGGACATCGACCGAAAGAAGACCTCCATGTCGCCGACGTTCGAGGCCATTCGAATCCGATCGCCCAACACCGCCCCGCCGCTAAAGGGCGAGGAGGGATCGATCGCGATGATGCCCACGGTCTCGCCGCGATCGCGGTAGGTGGCGGCCATCTTGTCAACGAGCGTCGACTTGCCTGCCCCCGGCGAGCCAGTGATGCCGATGACCTCGGCGTTGCCCGTGTGTTCGTGTAGCCGCGAGACGAGATCCCGATAGCCTGGCGAGCGATTCTCGATTTTCGTTATCACCCGCGCGAGGGCGCGGTGTTTTCCCGCCAACAACTCGTCGATGAGCGTGTCCTCGGACATCTATCGTTTCGGCGCGTTCCGTCTGACGAAATCGATCGTCTCCTCCATCGTCGCGCCGGGGCCAAAAATCTTCGCGACGCCCGCGTCGAAGAGCTCCTCCCTGTCGCCCTCGGGGATAATCCCACCGACGAGAACGAGCGTGTCGTCGAAGGCGTCGTACTCCCGGAGACCGTCCATGACCTTTGGGACGAGCGTGTCGTGTGCGCCGGAGAGAATCGAGATGCCGAGTACGTCGACGTCCTCCTGGACGGCCGCCTGTACGATGTCCTCCGGCGATTTGTGCAACCCCGAGTAGATGACCTCGAATCCGGCATCGCGGAACGCCCGCGCGATGACGTGGGCGCCGCGATCGTGGCCGTCGAGGCCGACTTTCGCAACCAGACACCGGATGGTTCGCTGTTCCTGTTCCGTGCTCATGGCTCTCACTATCCGGGGAAGGTGTTTGACTTTAACGGAGATGCCTTCGTCATCCGCTGAAATTTCGTTTGTGCAACTCCCATTGGAGACGATCGAGTGGGACGTTTCCGCACACTTCTGTCGCTTCGATGGGTTTATGAATCGTCTCAGGATACTATCGATTGCGTTTGCGGGCTCGTAGATCAGCGGTAGATCACTCCCTTGGCATGGGAGAGGCCCCG
>CAZLHT010000071.1:0-6858 GCA_964559185.1 uncultured Natronomonas sp. | reverse complement strand
GTCGATTCGAGGACGTTCCCGAGTCCCGCGTTCAGCGCTCCAGGGTCGCCTCGATCGCGATCGTCGGCCCGGCCAACGCCTTCGAGACGGGACAGTTCTCCTTTGCGCGCTGTGCGAGGTCGTCGAACGTTTCCCGATCGATATCGGGGATCGCAGCATCGACGCTCAGGTCGATGCGTGGAATCTCGAAGCCGCCACTCTCGGCTCGCTCGAGGTGGACGTCCGCCGCGGTGTGTATGCGATCTGCCGTGTACCCTTCCTCTTCGAGAAACGCGGTGAACTGCATCGAGAAGCAACCCGAGTGGGCGGCTCCGATGAGTTCCTCGGGATTCGTCCCCGGTTCGTCCTCGAATCGCGTTGGAAAACGGAACGTCCCGTTCACTTCACCGCTTTCGGTGTCGAACTCACCACTCCCGTCTGTGCCTCCTTGCCACGTCGTTTCGGCTTGTCTCGAGGGCATACCGGGCTGTACTACGGTCGCCAACAGTAAGGTAATTTCGGCGTCGCGAGTTCGTCGTGAGTGGCCAGCGAGGTGTGCGCTCTCCACGACTCGGGCGATGAGACACTCGCTGATGGCGCATCTCGACGGAGCTGGCGAACGACTATCGAAACGAATCGGAAACCGGTCGAAACGATGGCGGGACGCCCGCTAGTCGTTCGTCGGGGCCACGGATTCGACCATCCCGAGCACGTCGTCGAAGAAGCCGAGCGTGTCGTGAGGGCCGGGGTTTGCCTCGGGATGGTACTGACGCGTGATGACGCCGAGCGCGTCGCTTTCGAGCCCCTCGGGCGTGTCGTCGTTGACGTTGACCTGGGTGACGTCGAGTTCGCCCGATTCGGAGACGGTATATCCGTGATTCTGCGTCGTCATGACGACCTTGTCGGTCCGGAGGTCCCGGACCGGTTGATTGACGCCACGGTGGCCGAACTCCATCTTTTCGGTCTCTCCGCCGAGTGCGTTCGCGATGACCTGCTGGCCGAGACAGATCCCCGCGAGCGGGACCTCGCCGACGTATTCATCCACGAGGGCCGCCGCCGCCTCGAAGTTCTCGGGATCGCCGGGACCGTTCGAAACGAAGAGCACGTCGGGATCGATCGATTCGATCTCCGCGGCCGTGGCGTCGTACGGTACCATCTCGACCGTCGCGTCGCGGTCGACGAGCGAACTCATGATCGATCCCTTCGCACCGCAATCGACCAACGCGACCGTCGGGCCGTCACCGTCCGGGTTGTACGTGGTGGACTCCGATATCGAAACGCTCGACCCGATGTCGGTGTGGTCGCTCATCGCTTTGCAGTCGGCGAGTTCCGCTTTCGCGTCCTCCTCGGTGACGTCGGCTCCGACGGCGATGCCGCACTTCATCGCACCCTGTTCGCGGATCCCCGTGACGAGGTCGCGGGTGTCGAGTTCGTCGACGGCGGGGACGCCTTCCCGTTCGAGCCAGGACGCGACGTCTTCGGTCAACTCCCTGGCGACGACGCCTCGCGGGTGGACCCGGTCGGATTCGAATCGATCCTCTCGAACGCCGTAGTTGCCGATGAGGGGGTACGAGAAGGTGAGAATCTGCTCCTCGTAGCTCGGATCGGTGAGTGATTCCTCGTAGCCGGTGTACGCGGTCGTAAACACCAACTCACCGCGAGTGTGGCCGGGGGCGCGGGCACGAGCCTCGACGACCCGTCCGCCCTCCAGCGCCACGTAGGCGTCCGTCATTACGAGATTCGTACGCCGTTCCGGCAATTAACGTTTATCAATTGGGACGCCACGCTCTTCGGGACGCAGGCACCCTCCCCGAGATGGACATTCCGTTCGCCGAAGACGCGTCGTATCCCCGATGGGGCCCCGGCCTGGACGCCGCGTGAGTCGAAGGGACCTTAACGGTGTCTCCCGTCGAATGGCGTATGAATACGGACGATATCGATCCGAGCGGATCGGGTTCGACCGTGTCGGACACGCACGAGAACGCGGCCCAAGACGTCGTCGCGGTCGACGCCGACGACACGGCGACGGGAACGGTGAACCGACTCGAAGCCCATACGGGCGACGGAATTCGACACCGCGCGTTCACCGCACTCGTCTTCGACGGCGAGGGGAACGTCCTGTTGGCTCAGCGCGCACCCGACAAGCGACTGTGGGATACGTTCTGGGACGGCACCGTTGCTTCCCACCCCGTCGAGGGCCAGACCCAACTGGAAGCGACCGAGGCCCGCCTCGAAGCGGAACTCGGCATCACCCCGGATCAGTACGACGATCTCCGGATTTCCGATAAGTTCGAATACAAACGCTACTATCTGAACCGTGGACTCGAGTGGGAGATCTGTTCGGTTCTGCAGTGTACCCTCGGGGATCGATCGATCGAGCCGAACGAATCGGAGGTCGCCGGCGTGATGTGGGTCCCATACGAGCGCCTGTACGAGAATCCGAAGTGGTACCGGCAACTCCGACTCTGTCCGTGGTTCGAGATCGCGATGCGTCGGGATTTCGCCGACGAATAACGGTCGAATTTTGTATATAAGGCAATATTTTAAATTATTATGCTATTCTTTCGAAATATTATGAATCATATACTCGGTTCATTCGAGTAAAGATTTACATATTGTCGCGGAGTATTGACGGTATTGAGATGGACGATCGACGCGTTCGAAAGGCCGTGATGTTGTACGTCCACGGCGACGTCTCGGAACCGGAAGCGGCTCGCATCGCCGGCATTCCCCGACCACAGCTCCGTCACTACGTCCGGACCTGTGGTCTCGTCTCCGCCGGGTCGACGTCGGCGAACGAATCTGGGAAATCGACCTGACGTCACTCGGTTGTCCCGATGGCGGTCGGTCGAGAAACGGGGAGACGGCGGGGAAACGTTGGAGGGGTCGCTACGGACGGGTCGTCGCCCACACCGCGAGCAGACCCAGGATGATCGCGGGGATCATCGGGAGAACGAGGTACGTGTCCCAGAACGACAGACCGATACCCGATGGCACGCGCGGATAGACGTATATCAGCCCCGGAACGAGGAGAAACGCGACGAATATCGCGGCGACCAGTGCCCATCCGCGCCGGTCGAACGTCCGGTCGACTGTGGCGGGGTGGACGCCACCGGATTCATCCGAGTGACCCTCCGATCGTTTCTCGTCGGAGGCCTTCGAATCCGCCGTCTCTCGAGAGGTCCGACGATCGTCGTCCGTCCGATCTTCGATCATCGATTATCGATTCCGCCCGGGCACTCTTCGCACTCGACGTGCGGGCATCACTCTGACGCGTCTGTCTCGTACTCGTCGTCGGGGACCACGACGACCGAGCCGAATCCCTCGCGGGATTCGAGCATCTCGTGGCCGCGGGCGATCTCGCTCATCGGCAGCACGTCCCTGACGTAGGGTTCGAACGTGCCGTCGAACACCTTCGCCATCACGTCGTCCATCTCGCCGGGCGTCCCCATCGTCGATCCGAGGATGTCGAGCTGTTTCCAGAACAGCTTCGGGATGTTCGTCTCGGGGGAAAGGCCCGATGTCGCCCCGCAGGTGACGACCGTCCCGCCGGGCGCGGCCGCGCTCAACGAGTCGTCCCACGTCGCCTCGCCGATGTGATCGACGACGACGTCGACGCCGCGGCCGTCGGTCAGCCCCTTCACCGCCTCGGCGAAGTTCTCCTCCTCGTAGTTGATGAGGTGATCCGCTCCACACTCGCGGGCGTGCTCGAGTTTCTCCGCCGTCGAGGCCGTCGCGAAGACCTCACAGCCCTCGTTCGCCGCGATCTGGACGGCGGCGTGCCCGACGCCGCCCGACGCTCCCAGCACGAGGACGCTGTCGGACTGGTCGATCTCGGCGCGCGTCGTGAGCATTCGCCAGGCGGTCTGAAAGACCAACGGCGCGGCGGCCGCCGTGACGAAGTCGATCTCGTCGGGAAGCGTGAGGAGGTACTGCTCCGGAACCGAGGCGAGTTCGCTGTGAATGCCGCGGACGTGTTCGCCGATGATCTCGTACTCGACACACAACGACTGTTCGCCATCGCGACAGAACTCGCACTCGCCACAGTAGCGGCCCGGGTCGACGACGACGCGGTCGCCGGGCTCGAAGCGAGTGACGCGATCGCCGACCTCGCTGACGACGCCGGCCCCGTCGCAGCCGGGGATGTGGGGCAACTCCTCCGGACTCGGCATCCCCTTGCGGGTCCAGACGTCGAGGTGATTGAGCCCCCCGGCTTTGATCTCGACGAGGACGTCCTCGGGGCCGATTTCGGGGTCGTCGAACTCGTCGTACTGGAGCACGTCGGTCGAGCCGTGTTCGTCGTAAAAGATGGCTTTCATACCCGCCGTTGCACCCGGCGGGTGCAAAACGTTAGCGGATTCGACGAGACGGGTGCCCCGGTCTTTTTCGATACGGCGGACGAGGCTGTCGTATGAACGACGCGAGAGACGACAACACTCGGGACGGCGAGCACCGCCATGAGGACGACACCCGCGGCGACGGCCACGATCACGGGGGCGACGACACCGGTGGTCACTCCCACGATCACGATCATCACGGCCACGACATCCCGGCGCTGGGATTCGCGGTATTGACGGTCTCCTCGAGTCGCGATATCGAAACCGATTCGGCCGGCGACGCCATCGTCGAACTCCTCGAAAACGCCGGCCACTCCGTCGCCGTCCGGGAGCTCATCAACGACGACTACGACGGCGTGCAGGACGCGATCGATCGGTTCGTGGATCGCGACGACACCGATTGTGTCGTCACCACCGGCGGCACCGGCGTCACGCCGGACGACGTGACCGTCGAGGCGGCCCAGCCGCTCTTCGACAAGCGGCTCCCGGGCTTCGGCGAACTGTTCCGGAGCCTCTCGCGGGAGGAGATCGGGACGAAGGTCGTCGGCACGCGGGCGACGGCTGGGATCGCCGACGGCGCACCCGTCTTCTGTCTCCCCGGTAGCGAAAACGCCGTCCGTCTCGGGGTCGAGGCGATCGTCGTCGAGGAAGCGCCCCACCTCGCCGGGCTCGCCCGGCGCGACGAGGGCTGATCGAACCGGACGCTCAGGCTACGGCAGCGGACAGAGACTTGCGGTCAAGAGCGCCCGCTCGTCGGTTTCGTTTCGCGCGCCGTGGGTCACGCCCCGGCGGTTGTGGACGACTGCGGGCGCTTCGATCGTTTCCTCCTCCTCGTCCTGCGTGACCACGACCGCCCCCTCCAGCAGGTGAAAGACGTTCTCGCAGTCGTCGTGGACGTGCGGGTCGAACGCGCCGCCGGGCCCGAGCGCGAACAGTTTCACGAGCACGTCGTCTTCGACGACCAGCTCCGCGGTTTCGACCGATCCGACGTCCGGGCTGAGGTCTGCAAGTTCGTTCAGCGACATACCGACCCCTCGGCGTCGGACGGGTTAAAACCTCACGCGGTGGCGCGAACTCGATCGAGCGCCTCCAAGAACCCGTCCGCGAACCGTCCGTCGGTCACCGTATCGGCCGCCTCGATGGCGATTTCGTCGGCGTTGGCGACCGCGAACGAACGCCCCGCGGTCGCGAACAGTTCGGCGTCGTTCTCCGAGTCGCCGATCGCGACGAACGAGGACGGCTCGCGTCCGAGCAGTCGGGCGGCCGCCACGAGCCCCGTTCCTTTGTCGACGGCGGGCGATTTGACGTGGTAGGCGTAGCCGGTGTCGACGACGACCAACCCGTGTCCCTCGGCGATTTCGACCAGCGGCCCGAGGGGCTGTTCGCGAGCGACGGCCAGTTCGGTCTCGCGCCAGCGGTTGATCGCATCGACCGATCCCCAGCCCAGCTCGTATCCGGCGGCCCGGTAGTCGGCGGCGACGTCGGCCGCCCCTTCCGGGTCGCCCCCGTAGACCACCTCGTCGGCCGAATCGACGAAGACGACGCCCCCGTTCTCGGCGATTACGGCGATCGAGATCCCGAGAAACTCGCACAATGCGACGGGGTAGGGGAACGCCTTGCCCGTCGCGATGACGACCGGAGCCTCCCACTCGCGGATCGGATCGAAGACCCGCGGATCGATCGACTTGTCCGGACGCGTGAGCGTGCCGTCGATGTCGACTGCCAGCGGCGGAACCATGGGGAGCACTTGCCCCGCCGTGGCTATCAAGCCCCCGTCTGCGACCGCGACGACCGATGCGCTCCTCGGGCGTACTTTTAGGCCGCTCGGGAGTCAACTACAACCATGAGCGTCGACAGTCTCTGTCAGCTCTGTGAATCCGAGCCCGTCGAGGAGAGCTGCGATCGCTGCGGTCGGCTCGTCTGTGCCCGTCACTTCGACGAGCCGACCGGTCTCTGTACGTTCTGTCTCTCCGAGCTGGGCGGCGATTCCAGCGAAGACGACGATCGAACGGGCGAAGGGGACGAGTATCCCGACGGCGTGGACGAGTATCGGTTCTGAGGGATCACGGGTGTGGCGCCCGAGGAGTGTTTATCCAATCGAATACCCGATGGGTTGCAGCTTCCGTTTTGGTATTGATTTTCTGCCTCTCGCGACCCGCCGCTCCTCGTTGTTGCCCTCGAGTTGATTCGGGTTTCAATTCCGGTCTGGATTTTCTGCCTCTCGCGACACGGAGCGGTTTCTCACATGAAGGCGGCGACCGGACGGTTTCAATGCCGGTCGGGATTTTCTGCCTCTCGCGACATGCGCCCACCGCGGAGGATCCGTACATATCGGTGTCGTTTCAATTCCGGTCTGGATTTTCTGCCTCTCGCGACATTCCCACTGATTCGTGTTTTCTGTAATCGTGATCTGTTTCAATTCCGGTCTGGATTTTCTGCCTCTCGCGACAACGTCAACCCGGATTCGACCGACCGGTCGAACAGCGCGTTTCAATTCCGGTCTGGATTTTCTGCCTCTCGCGACCGATTGGTCCGAAGAACC
>CAZLHT010000070.1:0-6905 GCA_964559185.1 uncultured Natronomonas sp. | reverse complement strand
CGTCGCCGTCGGCCAACTCCGGCAGCTCGCCGAGTGAAACCTCCCCGAACCTCGTGACGGTGCCGTCCGCGAGGACGGCCTCGACCGACTCGACGTAGGCGTCGGTCTTGCCGTACTGCAGCGAGTGCGAGCCGGTCGAGTTGTTGCCGATCGCGCCGCCGATCGCGCTTTTATCGCCCCACGCGGGATCGGGCGCGAACTTCAGCTCGTGGGATTCGATCGCGTCGTTGAGCGTGCCGAGGTAGATGCCGGGTTCGACCGTCGCCGTCCGGGCGTCGGGATCGACGGAGATGAGGTCGGTCATGTAGCGGGAGAAATCGAGGACGACCGCCTCGTTGACCGTCTGGCCGGCGAGGCTGGTGCCGCCGCCGCGGGGGAGAACCGGAACCTCGCGTTCGGCGCAGTAGGAGACGGTCGCCGCGACATCGTCGGTCGATTTTGGAAAGACGACGCCGATCGGCAGCATCTCGTAGATGCTCGCGTCTGTCGCATAGAGCGTCCGCGAGTACGAATCGAACCGGACGTCGCCGTCGACCACGGCTTCGAGTCCGGCGAGCAGGTCGGGTCGCTCGACGTGGTCGTTTCGATAGTCGTAGCGGGCCCGCCCGTCGCCGGCGGGGTCTCCGTCGAGTACCGGCGTTCCGTGTTTCGACATGGCGTGACGAACGGAGGGTGGGGTAATCAGCGTGACGACAGGGTTCGACGTGGATCGACCGGATCGGACACCTGCCGGGCGACTCAGGCGGAAACGAGGCTGTACGCCCGCCCCATTTCGTGGAGCTCGAACGGCTCGTCGCTCCAGTAGCCGGAGATGTCCCCGCGCTCGGCGAAGAAGATCCGACCGCCGTGCGGGACGGCCTCGCTCGTCACGTGTCCGACGCCCTCGACGCGCCAGCGTCGCTCGCCGGTCGTCTTATCGAGCGCGTACAGGTGCGTGTCGTAGGAACCGACCAAAATCGAGTTCGCCGTCACCGACAGCGAGCCGAGCACAGTCCCGCCGACGAACGTTGACCAAAGCTCCTCACCGGTTTCGGTATCGAGCGCATGGACGTATCGGTCATCCCCGCCGACGTAGACGATGCCGGTGTCGGGGTCGATCCCCGGGTTCGACATGATGATCCGATCCGTCTCGAAGGACCACGTCTCGGTGCCGTCCTCGAGGTCGAGCCGGTAGAAGTTGCCGTCCCACGAGCCGACGAACGCGCCGCCCTCGTAGGTCGGGATCGTCCCCTTGATCTCCGCGCCGGTCTGGAACTCCCAGGCCGGCTCGAGCGAGGGGAACTCCCAGCAGTAACACACGCCGTCGTTCGAGCCGATCAGCATCCGCTCGGTCGCCGGATCGATCGACGTCGAGGGATGGGGCATCCCCCAGGGGCGGCTGTCGTGCCACAGCGGCTGGCCGGTGGTCGCGTCGAGAGCCCACATCGTCCCCGAGGGCTCCTGCCAGGGGTAGTTGTACTCGGCGACAACGTAGAGGACACCGTCCCAGTAGGCGGGGCTTGACCCGATCGCGATCGCTCCGTGGAGCCGCCAGTTCGAGGTCTTCCAGACTCGTCGGCCCGTCTCGATCTCGTAGGCGTACATCGCGCCGTCGTAGCCGCCGATGTAGGCAATCCCATCGACGACGAGCGGGGTCCCGTGAAAGCCGAGACTGTTCCCCGCGCCGGTCCGGACTGACCAGAGCCGTTCGCCCGCGGGCGTCACCGCGTGGAACTCGCCGGTGTCGGCGGGAATCAACACCGTCTCGCCGTCGGGCGTTGGCCTGGGGCTCGATTTTGCGGCCGTGTGGCCGATCCCGTTGACCGAAATCGACCACTCGATCTCGACCTCGTCGGGAACGACGGCGTCGGGGTAGTAGCCGAGACGACGCAACCCCCGTCTGAACATCGTGATTCCGTCGTCGTCGGGGTACGTCTCGTCGTATGGAAGGAGATCGGGGTCGAAGTCGGCCCCCGAACGGTCGTATGTGCCGCGCAGTCGCGTCCATCCGAGGCCGCCGAACGACGCCGCGCCGAACCCCGCGAGAAGCCGACGGCGGGTGACCCCGCGTCGACCGGATCCGTCTGCCATTACGGGAGGGGACAGCCGCCGGCAGTATAGACCTCCCGGTCGTCGCCCGCCTGCAGTAATCGGAGGCGAGCCGACGACCGGTCAGTTCGCCGACCGCCACGCGACGAAGGCGGCGTTCCGGTCGCCGTCGCCGCTGAATGGGGGCGATCGACTCCGCGGTCACCGTGGTTGGCTATAACGTCCCACGTTCCGTATAGATACTCTATATTTATCCGTCCTCGGGTTCCTGTTTCTCACACAATGTCAGACACCGGGCTGATGTCACCGTCCCCGGAAACGGCGCTCCCCGATCCGGACGAGGCGAACAACGTCGTCTATAATCCGTCACCGGAACGGCTTCGGGAGTTCTCGCGAGACCTCGAAACATCGACGACGTTCGGCTCCCCGGCGTACGTGAGCGAACGGCGCTCGCGCTGTGCCGACCGGACGAAGAACGCGATCGACGACGAGTTCGACGCGGCCGATCACGCCCGGATCGAGACCGCCCTCGAGTACGCCCGCGAACGCGAGATGGTCTGCATCGACCGACGGATCGGACGCCATCCCGAGCACACCTACGTCGGCCGGTACTACGTCCCGAAAGAATACGGCCGGATCGCGCTTTCGGTCGCGAACCTCTTCGAGCCTGCGGCGGCGGGCGCGACACCCGATTTCCTCACGGTGCAAGTACCCGAGGCGGCGGAGGTCGCGATCCGCGTGCTTCCCGACGCCGGCGTGACCGCCGTGGTAGGAAGCGACTATTCGGGCGAAGCGAAGAAGTCGTTTCTCCGGCTGTTCATGCGTCGCGCGAAGGAGCGCGGCGGACTCGGACTTCACGCCGGCAGCAAGCGGGTGACGCTCGAAACGACCGAGGGGGGCCTCGAAGACGTCGGACAGGTGTTTCTCGGCCTCTCGGCGACCGGAAAGTCGACCTTGACCGCCCACGGCCTCTGGCTCGACGAACCTGAGTCGGCCACGATGCTCCAGGACGACGTCTGCGCGCTGTTGGCCGACGGGACCGTCGCCGGCAGCGAGGGGAACGGCCTCTACATCAAGACGATCGGGCTCGATCGCGAGGAACAGCCGTCGATCTACGACGCCGCGACCCACGAGTCGGCGGTGCTCGAGAACGTCTCGGTCGCCGAAGACGGCACCGTCGATTTCGACGGCGACGAGCACACCACGAACGGCCGAGCGTCGATCCTCCGGGAGCACCTAGCGTCCGCGGGCGAGGAGATCGACCTCCAGACCGTCGATCAGGTGTTCTTCATCACGCGCAATCCGGTCATGCCGCCGGTCGCGAAGCTCTCGGCCGAGGAGGCCGCCGCCGCGTTCATGCTCGGCGAATCCATCGAGACGAGTGCGGGCAATCCTTCGAAGGCTGGCGAGTCGATCCGCGTCGTGGGGACCAACCCCTTCATCGTCGGCTCCGAAGGCGCGGAGGGCAACCGGTTCCGCGAACTCATCGAGAATCTCAACGTCGACTGTTTCGTCCTCAACACCGGCCACCTCGGCGCCCGATCGAAGGACATCGGCGTCGAGGAGTCGGTCACGCTCCTACGGGAGATCGCCCGTGGAACCGTCGAATGGACGGCCGACGGATCGATCGGGCTCACGATTCCAGAGTCGGTGCCCGGGATGGACATCGAAGAATTCGCCGTGGCGGACCACGTCCAAAACTACGAGGAGAAACTGGCCGAACTGCGCGAGGAGCGCCGGGCGTATCTTTCGGGGTTCGAAGACCTGGACGAGGAGATCGCCGAGGCGGTCTACTGAATCGACGAATCGGTGTACTGGCATTGAGGCCTAGATAACAGAACTACCAGCCGTTCCTGCGGAATCCGGCCGATTTTTGACGCCGAAATAACGTTCGAGAGCGAGCAATTTGGGATCGAGACAGCTTCAGCCAGATGTAACAGCGGCTGAAAGTGCATAGAATCGGCGCTAAAGTATAGTTCCGAGCGGATTCGAACCGCCGTCGTGAGCCCCAGAAGCTCACATGATTGGCCACTACACCACGGAACTGCCTGCACGGAAATGGACGCCGTCGATCTATTTATTATTGTCGTATTGTTTTTGCTCGGCGACTCACCCAGCCTCGCTTTCGCCTCCTGAAGCGCGTCGAAACACACCGCCTCTGTCGTCGGCATAGGTCACGCTGGCCCCGTCTTTGTAGATAAACCATCGGCCGAAAAGAATCGACGCGATCTCGCAGGCACGGTGAACCGATGCACGATAAAACGGTTTCGGTGAGACCCACCCACGGCGAGCCAGATAAACGTCCATTCCTCCCCGGGGGGAAATCGAACCCATGGTCGAAACGAGTTGGCCGGAGCTCCACGGAAAGGAGGTACGATTCCGCGACGGGACGTGGCGACTCACCGGCGACGTCGACGTGCGAAATCGCGGCGAGTCACTCGCCGTCGAAGCGAACCGGGGCGACGACGTTCGTCACGAAACGGCGCTGCTCCATTTCGGGATCGAATCGCCCACCGACTCGCTCAATCCCGGCGATCTCGGCGAGCACTTCGACCGGCTCGAGCGGACGGATCGGGGGCAGTATCTGCTCGTCAAAAAGGGCCCGAAAACGTATCGGTACGAACTTGAGCGGTTAGAATACGAGTGAGCGATCGGTAGATTCGCGTTCGATCGGCTCACTCGTCTTCGGATAACCGCCGCTCGGCCTCCTCGTCTTCGCGTTGTTCGCGACGCGTTTCGGCGTCCGCCCCATACTCGAGTTCGGATTCGAGTTCCTCCTCTCGCTGTGGGTCGTCCTCGTCGCGATCTTTCTCGTCGCGACCGGCTTTCGTGTCGCCCATACGCATACGGTGGACGCGGAGAGGCTAAGACGTTCGTGCGGAATGGCTGCCGGTTGGTTCCGTTGTGACGGTCGATCCCCACACCGGGCAAAGACCGATACCGACATACCGCCCCCCGAACATCGTCGGGGTATGTACGTCGGACGGTTCATCGTCGTCGCGCCGGATCGGGCGGGCTACCGCGTCTCCTCGCGTTCGTTCCCGAACCGTCGGGTCATCGAACGCGACGGGGCGCTCACGGTCGTCCCGACCGCCGACGCGCCAGAGACGGACAACCCTTACATCTCCTATAACTGCTTACGTACGACCGCGTCGGGCGGGCACGCCGTCGTCGGCAACGGCACGCAGGTCGATCCGATCACGGAAAAGCTCGAACTCGGCTACCCGGTCCGGGACGCGCTTGCGGAATCGCTGCTCGCGCTCGATTACGAGAAGGACGACTACGACACGCCCAGAATCGCGGGGGTCCTCGGCGAGGGAAGCTACGTCGGCATCGTCCGGCGCGACGCCCTCGTCGTCGAAGAGGTTGACGAGCCGACGCTCGTCGCCACATACGAGAAAGACGAGCCGGAGGTGACGACGCTCGAGGCGACCGAGGCGGAAGCGATCGCCCGAGAGCTCTACGAACGCGAGTTCGAACACGCCGTCTGTGGAGCCGCCGTGGAACGGACAGTCAGGGGGTTCCGGACCGACTTTTATAACGGCGAGTGAGTTCGAATTGAAGACTGAATATGATCCCGGGACGGCATTTCTGGGCGAAGCCCGACCGTTCACAGACTTGACTCGATCCACCCACACCACTCGTCGAAGTCCTCCGGCTGGGATCACCAATTTACCTTTACATGAGCCGTTTCGTGTTGAATCTCACCCGACGCAAAGATCATCGACTCGACATCGCCGACGAAAACGTCTGGATTCCGATTGTGGAAGGACTTAGACGGTGCGGGTAGGATGTGACCACCGTCCCGGAGGAAGGAACGCTCGACACGACGGATCGAGAACACATCGAGTACGCCGTCGAACGCGGTTGGCCGATCTCAAAGCGGCGTCGCAATCGGCGAGAGACGACAACGAGCGGTTCAACGGAAACGCATTAGCGTCCGCGCGTCGAAGCGAGGACGAACGAATGACCGACGCCACACCCCAGGAACCCTACGAGATCGACGATCGGGTGCGGATACGGCTCGCCGACGCCGACGCCGAAATCCCCTACGAGGGGACGATCTGTCGCGTCGTCCAGATCTTCGCCGACGGGCCGGACGCCGACACAGGGACGGAACCGGAACGGAAACGGGACGGCAAATCCGACCGGGAAATCGCCAGCGTCGCCTACCGTCTCGAGGATGAAGAGACCGGCGAGACGCTGCCGATCGTTCCGCATCACCGCGATCTGCGTCCCGTCGCGGACGGCGAGTGATCGATCGCGTCAGTCGAACCCGCTGACGAGCGTGACGAGCCACTGGGCCGGATCGCCTTCGGCGCGAAGTTCGACCCGTTCGACCCACTTGACCCACTGAAATCCCCGGCGACCCGGGGCGACGAGCCGCGCCGGTGCCCCGTGGCCGTGAGAAAGCGCCTCGCGGCCGACGTGCGTCGCGAGCAAGGCGTCGCTGGCCTCCTCGATCGGCAGGGACCACCGATAGCCGGTGACGGAGACGAACCGGACGTGGTTCGCCCCGTCGGCTGCGCCCGCGGCGTCGAGCAACGCCTCGACGCGAACCCCACCCCACGATTGGACGGTGTACCAGCCGCTCGTACAGTCCAGAAGCGCTTCCTCGGTCGTCCCCGGCTCGTCGGCGACGAGTTCGCCGTGCGAGAGTTCGAGCGGAGTCTCGACGAGCCCGGAAACCGAGAGCGAGTACTCGTCGGGCGGGATCGGATCGGGATCGTCGGCGACCCACATCGTCACCGGAAACGAGCCGTTTCCCGTCCCTTCGGTCGGCTTCGAGCCGGTGAACCGTCGGTCCGCGCCGGGTACGCCGAGGGCGCGGCCGAGTGCATCGTCGAAACGAGCGGCGAGCCCACCCGCGGCCCGCC
>CAZLHT010000069.1:0-6929 GCA_964559185.1 uncultured Natronomonas sp. | reverse complement strand
AACACTACCGGACGTGGTCCTCACATGCGGAGGTACTGTGCGTGCAGCGTGTCCTCGAACTCGAGGACGTTCGCTTCCTCGACGAAGCCGTGCTCAATCGCCGTCTCGACCGATTCGGTGCCGACGAGGTTCGCGACCGCAGCCTCGGCGAGGCTTGCGACGACCGACTCGGCGTCCGCCACCTCACCGTCGTAAAATTCCGGATTGACTGTCAACGATAGGTCGCCGTTTTCGAAGGTTTCGCCGAGGTCCTCGGCGTCGCAGACGGAGACGAGTAGTCCTTCAGGCGTCGAGCGTTCCCGAAGCAGCATCGTCGTCATCGTCACTGTTCCTCGACCAGCTGGGTTTCGGCCGCGTTTCGCAGTTCTTCGGCTTCGTCAGCGAGTTCCTCGGCGCGGTCGTCCTCGCCGAGTTCCTCGAGCGCTCTGGCTTTCTCCTCGAGCGTGTCGGCGTTTCGGTGCCCGAGTCTGTGGGCGTTGTCGAAACAGCTGATGGCGTCCTCGGCCAGTCCGCGTTCGAGCAGGAAAAAGCCGCGGTTGTACCACGCCTGTGGGAATCGGGGGTCGATTTCGACGGCACGTTCGGCGTGTTCGAGCGCCTTCTCGCTTTGCCCCGAGTTCCAGAGCGCGTACGCGAGATTCGTCTCGGCGCTGGCCGCGTGCTCGGATTTGCTGTCGATCCGGAGCGCCTCCCGGTAGGCGTCGATGGCTGCCTGAAACTCCGCTAATTCGGCGTGAGCCGCACCCTTATTGATCCATGCTTCCTGCTCGATTCCGTCGTCATCGGTGAACTGGACGACACGATCGAAGGTGTCGGTCGCCTGCTCGTGGCGGTCGATCCGCATGTACTCGAGCCCGACATCCAACAGCTCCTCGGCGTCGACCGCGTCGGTCGGAATTTGTCGTCGATCGAGCGTGTCAGAGACGACTCTGGAGTCGACCGGGTCGACCATCCTAGGATCGACGCCGAGTTCCGGAGGATCGAGGTCGAAGCCCTCGTATGGATCGCCGAACCCCTGTCCCTCCGAGAATTCGTGATCCCGCGGTTCGTCGTCGCTCATACGTTTGAGTTAGCCGCGAGCACGCCTAAGGGTTGTGTTGTCTGGATCGATAGGGTGCGAGTTATGGCCCCGCCGGCCAAATATCGAGTATGCGGCTGTTCGTCTGCGTCGACGTCGATACGCTCGCGGATCGAATTGAAGCGGTCCTGGAACCGCTGGTCGGGCTGGAGGGACTCAGACCGACCGACCCGACGGACGCTCACGCGACTGTCAAATTCCTCGGCGAGAACGATCACGATTTCGCCGCGCTCGAGGCGGCGCTCCGACGGGCGGTGTTGAACGCGGACGTCGGCCCGTTCGATCCGACCCTCGAGGGCATCGGTGCCTTCCCCTCGAAAGAATACGTCCGCGTCGTCTGGCTTGGGTTCGGGGCTGGCGCGGAGCAGGTGACGGCACTTCACCGGCACGTCGAGGCCGAAACGACGGCCATCGGGTATGACGAGGAGCGGCACGACTTTACGCCGCACGTTACGTTGGCGCGGATGGACACCGCCGCCTCGAAGGATGAAATACAGCGATTCTTCCGCGAGTCCGATCCCGAGATCGGACCTCTGCGGATCGAGGAACTCCGACTCAAAGAGAGCACGCTGACCGACGGTGGACCGGCGTATCGGACGGTGGCGCGATTCGAGTTATAGCGGGTGACGCTTACCCGAGCAGATAGCGCAGCCACGGGTTGTTCCGAACGATCGCCGTCTCTTCGAGATGCCGATCGATCCCGAGGAGCCGACCGGCTCCCCATGCGCCGAGACCGAACAACAACAGCAGGTACACGAACGAACTGTCGATGAAGTAACCGTTTTCGACGGGAAATCCGGCCGGGAGTCCGTCCTGCCAGGCGGCAGTCCAGAAAAACAGCATCATGATCGACCCCATCAAAGCTGCGAACCGGAAGAACACGCCGAAAAGCAGCGCCACCCCGATCAGTATCTGTCCGAAGATCACGAGCGGATCGACAATCGACGCGTACTCGGCGAAGAACGAGAACAGTCCCCGTAGCGGGTTCGCCTCCGCGACCGCGTTCTGGAGAAAGTTCGCGGACGACCACGCAAGCGGATCGCCGATACCGCCCTGGAATAGTTTCTCCAGTCCCGCCTGCAGGAACACCCACGCGATGACGATTCGCAATCCGAAAATCGAGTAGGCGAGCCATGTTTCTGAGTAGTTGAACTCGACTTCGCGTCCCAGAAGCTCTGATTGAAGCGTTCGTTCGGACGGTTGTGTTGACATGTATATCCTCCTATATTATCTCTGGACACGTAAAGGATATCTCTGTTCTTATCGCTCCCACCCGTTGGGAACCGTAACGCTCGCCGAATCACAACCCTCACCTACCGTCCCGCCGACCACACGGTATGCAACTCGGAGTCATCGGTCTCGGACAGATGGGACGCATCGTGGTCGATCGCGTGCTGGCGGACGGACACGACGTGATCGCGTTTGATCTCGATGCGGACGCCGTCGAATCGGCCGTCGCCGCCGGCGCGAAACCGGCCGATTCGATCGAAGATCTCGCCGTGAAACTTCCCGATAGAAAGCGGATCTGGCTCATGGTGCCGGCCGGCGACGCCGTCGACGCCACGCTCGGAGAACTCGATCCGCTGCTTGACGCTGACGACGTAGTCGTCGACGGCGGAAATTCCCACTTCGAGCGCTCGATCGATCGGGGCGAGAGGCTCGAAGCGGCGTACCTCGACTGCGGGACATCCGGCGGTCCCGCGGGGGCCGAACACGGCTTCTCGCTCATGGTCGGTGGGCGAGAGGACGCCTACGGGGCGATGGTTCCGATCTTCGACGCCGTCGCCACCGGCCCGAACGGCCACGACCACATGGGTCCGCAGGGGTCGGGTCACTACGTCAAGATGATCCACAACGGCGTCGAATACGCGCTCATGCAGGCCTACGGCGAGGGCTTCGAGCTGCTGTCGGAGGGTCGCTACGACCTCGACATGGAGTCGATCGCCCGCACGTGGAACAACGGCGCGGTGATCCGCTCGTGGCTGCTCGAACTTTGCGAGGAGGCGTTCAGAGAGGAGGGTAACGACCTCGGCGATGTCGACGACCACGTCGCGGGCGGCTCGACGGGTGCGTGGACCGTCCGGGAGGCGATCGAACGGGAAGTCGCCGTACCGCTCATCTACGAGGCGTTGGGCGAGCGGTTCGATTCCCGTGTCGAGGACGGCAAGTTCTCCCGGCGACTCGCGAACAGGCTCCGATACGGTTTCGGCCGCCACGAGGTCAAACGGCGGGACTAAGCCGGGAAGGGACTTACTCGGAACCATGTCCTCCATCGAGTGGTACTACGACGCCTCGACGTCTCGGACCCTCCGGGCTATCTCTCATCTCTCACCGGCCGTGCTCGGCGGCGCACTGTTTCTCGCCCTCGGCGCTGCGATTGCCTTCATGCTCGCGAATCCGACAGTACTCCTGTCGCCGCCGACGCTCCTGTTCGTCGTGTTGTTGCTCATCGGCGGTCCATTTTCACTCTTGTACCTGTGGCCGATGCTCACAGATGCCGATCAACGCCCGAGTATGGTGGAGTTCAAGCGCGGGGGTGGGTTTCCATTCACGGTGAAGAGCGTTTTGGTCGCCACCACGTCGGGTGCGGTTGGACTTCTCGCGCTGATTCTTCTCGGTGTCCCCTTTGCATTCGTCTACTGGCTCGTTGTCGGCTGCATCTTCTCGCCGCTTCTCGTAGCGATCGTCACGACACACGGTCGTCTCGAAGACGGAACGCTCGCGATCAACCGAACCGAAGTCCCGCTGACTCACGTCAGAAACGTCCGATCGCTTTCCGTTCGTGGCTTCGTCCTCGCGTGGCTCTCCTACGCCCGACGCAGCGGCGTCTTCCTGCCCCGAGTGGCCGTGATTCCCGCCGCCGATTCTGAGGCCATATTGACGGTGCTTCGAGACGGGATAGACGCCGACCCGGAGATCGAACCGCCGGATCGGGCGGTTCGGGACGTTCTGTTCGCCGTCGGAGTGCTGTGTCTCGTCGTCGCGGCACTCGCTCACTGGACGATCGTCGAACCGACGGTTCGACGATATACCGTCGTCGGGTTGGGCGGTGTCGGTTTGGTGTGCTGTTTGGCCGGTTTGCGGGGCGTCTAGTCGCGGACGCCGCTACTCCTCGGGAAAGATACTCTCCGGGAGGTACGCCGACACCGTCCAGTTCGGCACGTCGACGACTTGATTGATCTTCAGATCGACCGCGGCCGAACAGAGGATGTACGCTTCTTCCCCGGTGAGTCCGCGCTCTTCGGACAGGTGATCGATCATGTGCCGGACCGCAAGCTTCGTGGCGTCCATGAGATCATCCCCGATTCCCGTCGTGGCGTACGTCGGCTCGTCGACGCCGGTGGCCGTGAACGGCCCGGTCGTCTCGAAGTGCGGCTGTTCGATCGAGATATCGGGACGGAGATCGAAACGGACGATGACAGACATCGGGGCTTCGATCCCCGTCACGCAGACCTCGCCGTCGCCTTGGGCGGCATGACAGTCGCCGACGCTGAACAGCGCACCCTCAACCTCGATCGGCAGATAGACCGTCGACCCCGCGGTGAGGTGTTTGACGTCCATATTGCCGCCGACACGTCGCGGCGGGGTAGTACTGTGTTCGCCCGCCTCGGCGGGAGTGACGCCGATCACGCCGGGAAACGGGTCGAGCGGGACTTCGATGCCGCGGACGAACCGGCCGACGTTTCCTTCTAACTCCCACGCGTGGAATCCGGGCTCTTCGAACTCCTCGGGGAGCAGCCCCTTCCCCTCGGATCCCGGATAGAAGTAACTCACCCCGAACCCCTCGTGCTGAAATTCGAGCAGTTCGACCGCAAGCACGTCACCCGGTTTCGCCCCTTCGATTCGAACGGGTCCCGTCAGCGGATGTCCGCCCGACGGTTTCGTTTTGAGGTCTTCGACCGTCGAATCGGCGTCGAAGTGGCCATTCGGCGCGTCCCGGCATTCCAACCGGACGACCGACCCGGGTTCGACCGAGCGGACGGGCTCGAGGGCGTTGTCCCAGACGCCGACGTGGACGTGTTCGTCCCGATCGTCGAGGCGATAGTCGACCGTACGTTCGGTTGTCATGCCATCACCACTACGGGGGCCGCTATTACGTTTGTCGACACTCTGCGTCAGTAAGGCCAGTCTGTCCCGACGTCGGTGGGCCTCTGCCACGCAAGTATTGCCGTAACTCACAGTTATAAATATATTTAGATATATGCATCACATACATGAACAACGAGGAGCGGCAGTCGGGCTTCGGGACCCGGTGTCTCCACGTCGGACAGGGTCCCGACCCGACGACGGAGGCCGCCGCACCACCGATCTATCAGACGAGTTCGTACGAGTTTCCGGATGCCGACACCGCGGCCGCACGCTACGCTCTAGAGGACGAAGGGAACGTCTACTCACGCATCGCCAACCCGACCGTCCGCGCCCTCGAGGAGCGGCTGGCGTCGCTGGAGGGTGGCGTCGACGCTCTAGCGACCGCCTCGGGGATGGGCGCACTGGACGCGGCGACGTCCGTTCTGGCCGGAGCGGGCGATAACGTCGTCTGCGCCGCCTCGGTCTACGGCGGCACCCATGGGTATCTCTCTCACACCGCCCAACGGCGCGGAATCGAAGTCCGATTCGTTGACACGCTCGATCCTGACGCCTACGCAGACGTGATCGACGAGAACACGGCATACGTCCACTGCGAGACGATCGCCAACCCCTCGCTCGTGACGCCGCCGTTCGAGGAGATCGCCCGCGTCGCACACGAACGCAACACGCTGCTGTTCGTGGACAACACCTTCGGCACGCCGGCGCTCTGTCGCCCCCTCGAACACGGCGCCGATATCGTCTGGGAATCGACAACGAAGTGGATTCACGGTTCCGGGACGACGCTTGGGGGCATCCTCGTGAGCGACGGCTCCTTCCCCTTCGAAGACTATCCGGAGAAATATCCCGAAATCGCCGCCCCGAACCCCGCCTTCGACGGCGTGAGGTTCACCGAGCGCTTCGGGGATCGTGCGCTGACCGTGGCGGCCAGACAGCGGGGTGCCCGGAGTCTCGGCGATCAACAGTCGCCGTTTGACGCGTGGGTGACGATGCAGGGTGTCGAGACGCTGCCGCTTCGAATGGAGCGCCACTGTGAGAACGCCCAGCGTGTCGCCGAGTACCTCGAGGAGCACCACGCCGTTGCTTGGGTCACCTATCCCGGACTCCCCGATCACGAGACGCATGACCTCGCCTCGACGTACCTGGATCGCGGCTACGGCGGGATGATCGCGTTCGGTCTCGAGGGGGGATACGACGCGGCCCAACGTCTCTGCGAGGAGACGGCGATCGCGAAGTTCCTCGCGAACATCGGCGACGCCAGAACGCTCGTCGTCCACCCCGCATCGACGACGCACGCCCAACTGACCGAGGAGGAACAGCGAGCAGGCGGCGTCGCCCCTGAGATGGTTCGGCTCTCCGTCGGCATCGAAAACGTAGAAGATATCCTCGCGGATCTCGAGGGGGCACTATGAGGGATGCGGACGGAGGCGAGTGGCCATGAGCCACACGGACAGAGGTGATCGGCCGTGAGCGACGGACCGGAGACCGTCTCGCTTGGAGAGTTCACCTTCGAGTGCGGCGAGTCGATCCCCGACCTCGAGATCGCCTACGAGACCTACGGCGAGTTCACCGGCGACAACGCCGTGTTAGTCTGTCACGCCCTTACCGGAAGCGCCCACGTTGCTGGCGGTCGCCGTCGAACCGACACGGCCGGCCAGGCGCACGCGTGGTGGGACGACATCGTCGGTCCCGGCAAGGCCGTCGACACGACCGAGTACTACGTCGTCTGTGCGAACGTCCCCGGCTCGTGTTACGGTTCCTCGGG
>CAZLHT010000068.1:0-6931 GCA_964559185.1 uncultured Natronomonas sp. | reverse complement strand
TAAACCAATGACCGCAAAAAATCCGACGTACGATATCGCGAGTGAGAAACGGATGTATAGAAATGTCCTCATCCCGACCGACGGCAGTCCCGGTGCGCAACTTGCGACCGATCACGCGATTGCGATCGCGAAGGCGTTCGACGGAACGATACACGCGATGTCCGTGGACGAAGGGGCGGGATCGAAACATCGGGATCACCTTAGGACGGACACCGAGGATTTGGCCGAAGATGCCACGGAGCGAGCGGCGCAAAAGGCTAGAGCGAACGACGTTCCGGTGACGACGTTCGTGCTGTCCGGAACGCCGGAACAGTCGATTATCGACTACGCGGACGAGTGCGATGCCGATCTCATCGTCATGGGAACCGAGGGGCGGACTGGGCTAAAAAATGTCATCTTCGGAAGTGTGGCCGAGGATAGCGTTCGAAAGGCGTCCGTCCCCGTCCTGACGGTTCATCCGCCCGACGAGGAGACCGAATAGTCGCCCGAGTGTCGTGTCACTCGTGATCCTGCCGTCTATTTGAAGGGTCGGGAAAAGACGGCCGATCCGAGTCCGAAATCGAAGGAATCGGAGGTCGAACGCGACGTCAACCGACGACGAGTTCGGCATCCCTCCCAACCGGAGGTGTACTCTATGAGAGATCCAATACTCCGCGGGAAGGTACGAAACTGGTTTCCGCTCCCGGCGAAAGGAGGGGACCCCGAACTGATTAGATGGATGTTGCTCGAGGGGAACCGATACGCGGTCACCGGGGCACTCCTCTCGTTGACGTTCGTCTCCCTCCTCGTGATCGGCTCGATCTGGACGTTCGAGATGAACAGACTTCTCACGGAGTCCCAGACCGTTCAGTCGGTGCTCACGACGTTTTTGGGCGGCATCATCCTCCTCGTTTCGATCGTCGTTTCGATCAACTCGATCGTACTTTCTCACGAAATCACCGCGATCGGCACCCAAGAAGAGCGCATCGAGAGCATCATCGAATTTCGGCGGGAAGTCGGTCGGATCGCGGGAACCGACGAAGCGCCGACGGACCCCAGTTCGTTCCTTCGGGTGATGACTGGCCGAATCAAGAACCGAGCACGGGCGATCGGCGACGTCGACGAAGCGGGGGAAGAGGAGTTCGCCGAGGATATCGTCGCGTGTATCGAATCGATTTCCGAAACCGCGAAAGCCCTCGAAGATACGCTCGATCGAGCGAACGGGGGCGAATTTCGCTCGCTCTGGCTCGGTCTCGAAACGGATTACGGCCCGATGATGAACCGGATACGAGATCTCACCTCGACCCACGGGAACCATCTCTCGGAGGGTCAAGGGGAGCAATTCGACGAACTGATCCAGTTGTTCGAACTGTTCGCGACGGGCCAGGAGTTCTTCAAAACGCTGTATTACAGCCACGAGATAACCGGCCTCTCCCGGACGCTTTTGACCATCTCGCTACCCTCGATTATCATCACGGCCTGGGCGACGCTCGCGATCAGTGCGAACCTCTTGCCGGACTTTTGGTTGTTCGGTCTCCCGCCCCTGTTGACGTTCGTCGCCTTCACCCTCACGGTCGCACTCGCGCCCTTTCTCGTGTTGACCGCGTACATGCTCCGGGTCGCGACGGTCACCCGCAGAACCGCCGCGATGGGGCCGTTCGTCCTGCGATCGTGACCTTTCGAGCAGACGACCCCGACCAGAAGAATCGGCACTCGAGTACCGTGATAGGGCCGGCTGCGATTCACTCGTACACTTCGCCGCTCCGCTTTCGCGAACTCAACCACGTTCCGAGCGTCAGGCCGTAGATGACGTGGCCGACGTGAAACACGGCCGCATCGTCCGGGTCTAACTCCTCTCCAAGGAGTCGACCCAGCACTACCCGCGTCCCGAAACCGGAGAGTGCGATTCCGTATACCAGAGACAGGACTATCGCACCCAGCCGACGGTCGCGCTCGATCGAGAAGTCGATACGGTTGAAGCCGATCCCGAACACCCCTCCGGCTGCCCCACCGTAGCCGAAGTGAAGGAGCATTCCGACGATCGGGTACTGTTCGGGCTTGCCGCCCCCGATAAATTGCGCCCAAAACTCCGCGGTCGGCGCGAGCGCGCGAAAGAGCGGGAACCGATACAGCGTCATGAGGGTCGTGGCGATCAGGCCACCGAGGATGCCCCACCCTACCGCTTGGCTTGAGTTCCAGTTCGGCCCGACGGTCCGGTCGGGACGACGCTTCGCGCCGCGTCGGCCGTCGTCTGGATCGGGAGAATCCATGACTGCCGCTTTCGATAGCCCGCTGCAAAACGGTACCGCAGCTACGTCTCGAAAGGCGGAAGCGTCGATCACATCGACTCCTCGCTCCGGTCGTCCTCGTTCGACATCCCCCCTCTGTCGGTGTATCCTTTTCGACCTATCGCGCCCTCCCCGACCGTGCCGATCACCCGCTGTATGACGTCTTCCGCCGAATCGAACGTGGTCTCTCCGAGCGGCTCGAGTACGTCCGAAAGCGGTTCGTCCCCGTTTGGAAGCCCGATTTCGCGGGTGCCGTAGGTCTCGACGAGCTCCTCGCGGCTCATCGGGTACCCCTCGCGTTCCAATTCGTCCGCGAGCGATCCGAATTCGACGCCTTGCTGACGGCTCTTCTTTTCGGTGGGCATACGTACCGTAGACCGGGGAGGTAGAAATTACTTGTGGCCCCCGTCCCCGCTCTCTGTACCCCTCCGATGGCTCGCTCGGGATAGACGGCGTATAACTTTACGCCGCACGACGAATAACAACCCGCCATGACGTCCGATCGCATCATTGATCTCCTTCGGAAGAGCTACGGAGACGAGATAGAGACCGTGATGAACTATCAAACGAACGCCATAATCTTGGACGGCGTCCGGGCCGAAGAGATCAAAGAGAGCCTCCAGGCGGACGTTCAAGAGGAGCTTGCTCACTCGAACAAACTCGGGCAGCGCCTCAAGCAGTTGGACGCGCGACCGCCGTCGTCGATGGAATTCACCGCTCGTCAGGGGTCGCTACAGCCGCCGGAAGATTCGACGGACGTGCTCTCGGTCATCGACGGGGTCCTCGACGCCGAGGAGGACGCCATCGAGACCTACCGGGATCTCATAGACGCCGCCGAGGAGGCGGACGATCCAGTCACCGAGGATCTCGCGGTCGAGATACTCGCCGACGAGGAAGCCCACAGAGCGGAGTTTCGAGGGTTCCGAAAGGAGTCCTGGAACCGCTGAGCGAATCGATCGGGATGTTCTAATACGACGCTCTGTCGGTTATCGTCGACGGCCCGCTCATCGAGATGCGGCAGAACCGGATTCTCCCCGGAGCGAGAACGTCCGGGTCTTTCCCCTAGACTAATGTGTCGATGCGGTCAATATGTACGAATGGGAGCGAATGACGGTGTCGACTCCGGGCCCATCGACCCGGAGGCTATCAAGCCGGGCGAATCGGTCTATAGCGAATCCGGAAGACGATTGGGCCGCGTTAGCGGACTCACCGAGGATGGATTCGAGGTCGAAATGTCGGATATCGTGGCTTCGGAGGGCCAAGCAAAGGAGGAACTTCCCGGACCGGAGTTCGGGGAGGGATATCTGATGTGGCGCTGCGGGGAGTGCGGAGAGATGGGAGAACTCGACGACAGCTTCCCCGAATCGTGTCCGAACTGCAATGCGCCACGAGAAGTAATCTACGGCGTCGAAGAGGATTGAATCTCGATCATCTCTCGCCGGTCCCTTCGCCCTCTACAGCTCGTTCGTCGGGGCGTTCACACGCCGAACCCGTACGCGTAACATCCCGCCTAGAGGGCGGGACTACCGGAATCCTCGGCAATTCGGAGCGAAATCGATCACGCTTTAAATAACACCGTTACAGCTGTTAGGGTTGGTAAGAGTATCTTATCGAACGGAGCGCGCTCTCCGACCGTTTTACCGGATAGCTGACGGTCCTCTTCGGCTGCGGTAAGGTGACGTTACCGAACGTCTCCCGGAACGAGGATTCGATCGATATCCTGGACTGACGTACGTAGAACCGACGGCACGCGAAACATCGGCGCCGTTTATTTGCTCGCCCGTGTACGTCCGATTATGGGTCGAATCCTCGTTCCGGTAGACGGATCGGCACAGTCGAAAGTCGCGCTCGAGAAGGCGTTCGAGCGGTTTCCGGACGCGGCGGTCCTCGCGGTGCACGTGGTGCAGGTGTCGGACCTCCCGGTCGAAAACGACGAGTCGGCTGTCGATCTCGCGAGGTGGGATGCCGCGGAGGTGCTCGACGCCGTAGAAAAGATCGCGGCGACGTACGATCGGGAGATCCACTTCGATACGACGGAAGGACACGCGGTGGATGCCATCGTCGACTACGCCGATGAAACGGACGTCGATCGGATCCTCATCGGGAGCGCGGATCGATCCGGCGTGCGGCGGCTGTTGTGCGGAAGCGTTGCCGAATCCGTCCAAAAGAACGCGTCGTGCCCCGTGACGATCGTCCGGTAAGGACGGTCGGTTACGGGTTTACAGGTAACTTCCGTCCCACTCCTCGGGATTGTGGACGTTCCCGCAGCTCTCACAGATCACCTTCCCATCCCCGTCGACGGAGTCGACGAACGAACCGCAGTTCGTACAGTGGAATCCGAACCGCTCCTCGCGTCGTTCGTCCTCGAACACGAACAAGAACGCCCCCTCGTCGCCGGAGATGGATTCGCGATGATCGATAAATCGAGATCGTCCATCGACGCGTATCTCTCCCGATTTCGGAACCGTGTACGCTTCCTCGGGCGTCCGCTCGGTTTCGATGTTGCTGTACAGTTCGGCCTGAAGTGTCCGATCGCCGAAGTTTCGATCCGTTTGCTCGCCGGGTTCGAACCCGAACCGCTCAAAAAACTCGCCGCCCTCCTGATTCTGTCCTAACACCACCGCTCTGACGCCTTCGACGACGCGCTCGCGCAACTTGGCGAGGACGCGTTCGGTCAGCTCCGTCCCCACCCCGTTTCCCCGCGCCGGCGGATCGACGTGGAGCCACTCGATCTCGCCGTAATCGCCCTCCGTCGTGCGCGCCTCGACGAACCCCTGGGGGGTTTCGTCCGATTCTGCGATGAGTACGATTCGCTCGTCGTCGTCGAGGCGGGCAGCGAAACGATCGTCGGCGAAATCGCCCTCGAGTATCGCCTCGATGTCCAACGGACTGAGCGCGTACGACGCCTGGAATGACCCCTCCGCGATGGCTCGAATGCGGTCATGATCGCCCACCGTCGCTTCGCGTATTCTCATACTACGATTTCACCCGTCGTGGGCAAAAGCGCACCGGTGAGACGAGAGGTGGGGGACTCGGAGCGGGAATCGTTCGGATTCGCGTCCGGGGCCACTGCGTTCAGTCGGCTCGTGTCGATCCCCGAACCCGACAGGGAGCCGTCGGCCGGTCACCGCTCGCGGGGTGGGATAAACGGTCCCACCGAGACGGTCTGTCGGGCTATCGTCGCCGCCCGGAGGATGTAGGCGGCGAACAGCGCTAACGGGGACACGATCACTCCGAGACCGACGCTGACGACGACGAGAAGCGTTCCGCTGGCGAGCGTTGCGGAGCCGGTTCGATACAAAAGCGTGAGCGAAACCGTGGTCAGGAGGGCGAGCAATCCCGAGTAGACGATCAGCCGGGAGAGGATCGCGAAATCTTGTTGGAGCGCGATCGTCTTGTAGAACTGCCGGACTATCGCGATGGATTCGAGCAGTTCCTCGATCGCCTCCAGTTCCGTTCGGGCGGCCGCCGGAAGACTCGCCCGATGCTCGGTTTGCAGCTGGTGAACCGCGGTCATGTTCAGGGCGTATTCGGGACCGAGCAGGGAACCGAGGGCGTCGGTGACCGTCGTGTCGTCGTCCATGGACCCGTCGATACTCTGACCGTACGAATTGAAGTCTCGAAGTGCGGCCGTGACATCGCCCGGGAGCCGCCAGTCGTCCGACTCCTCGCTCCCCAACAGATCCGAGGCGCGGTCGCTCAGCGCCCTCGCGACCGTCGAGAGGAACGCGGCCGGATCGCTCGGACTCGACGGTTTCTTGGCGAGCCGCTCGACGTTTCGGCGCAGATCCCGGGCCGCATCCAGTCGGTCGGATAGCACGTCCGGGGTTCCGAAGACCCGGGACAGGATGAGCTGGTTGATGGAGAGGGCAATCGTCACGACGGTCACGACCCCGGAGGTGAGACCGCTACCGAAGACTGTCGCCGCGGAACTGTTTGGTCCGACGGCCAATACGCCGGCGGAAATGAGCGCGGCGAACAGAGCGACGACGGCGAGCGTAGCGACGCCGGCGATCACCCTTCGATCCCCTTCGAGGAGCACCCAGAGCGCCACGCGTCCCCGCAGCGTCTTTGTTTCCCGGACGGAGCCCACCGTACGAACCTCTGTCTCCATACGGTCCGTACGTCAGGCTTTCGGATAAATACCTACGACGCCTCGATGCGGGGATATTTACCGATGGGGGACGTCGTTCGAGGCGTAGCCATGATAGGTATCTCAAGTCAACACAAATCGGTGAAAAATGCGAGCACGATCTCGACGCTCGTGGACGCCGTCTACGAGTTCACGAGAGGGCGGCCGAAGGGTGGACTCCTTCTCCTCGGAGCCGCCGCGGTATCCACGCGATTGTCCGGTTTCGGAACGGTCGTCTCCGTGTTCCTCCGACTGTATCGACGGTTTCGGTAGGTTCGTTCGCGACGCTCGGTCGGGATCGGTCCAGTGGAGACTATCGGACCACGGGCTAGACCAATCCGAACCGCGACGGAGACCTCCTGGGCCGCAGGCAAACACGCGAATCACAGACGCGGGTGAACTCAGCCATCGGGCTGATACGCGGAGTATCCGTAGTGTTCGTCGTACACTTCGATCGCCGCTTTGAGCGCACCAACGATGACCGGACCGACGAAGATTCCCATGAATCCGAACACCGAGAGCCCGCCGATGA
>CAZLHT010000067.1:0-6956 GCA_964559185.1 uncultured Natronomonas sp. | reverse complement strand
CGCAGTCCCTCCGGGGCGCGGCGCTCGACGTCACTGATCCGGAACCGTTGCCGATTGATCATCCGCTCTGGACATTCGAGAACGTCTTCATCACGCCGCACAACGCCGGACACACGCCCGAACACTGGCCCCGACTCGCCGAAGTCGTCGCCGAGAACGTGCGCCGACTTGAGGAGACCGATTCTGTCGAAACGCTCGAGAACCTCGTTTCGACGATAAGCGAGTAGACGGACCATTGTAGTGTGGTCCGAAGCTCAAATGTCCGCTCGCTCGGTTATCGTCCGGATATGTGACGAATGGGAGATCACGTCCACTTATATACCGTCCATGGAGGGAGTCAATGAGTATTTATACACCGAGGGGCGGAATCCGAGCGGCATTTACATGGAGAATCGACTGGGTGCCGTTGGCTTCGCTTTCGATTTCGGGAGAAGGACGCGGTGGGACTGGGATTTGAACCCAGGAGGCCGAAGGCCATCTGCTTTCAAGGCAGACGCAATAGTCCACTCTGCCATCCCACCGCATTTGGATTTTTCACCGCACGCTTATAAGAACTGTCGGTTACCGCTCTATCGTCAGCCCGTCGTCGCCGGTCGAGACGGCGAGGTCGCTCTCTTCGACCCACGCCGAGAGGTTTGGGGGAACGATCGCGTCGGTCCGCCGTCGTGTTCGAACCGCAATAACGACGTCAGCCAGATCCACGGCTGTTTCGAGGTATGGCTTGGTTTCTAAGAAATCGATGCCGAGATCCGCCTTGAGCGCCCGGTCGGTCAGCGTCTCGAGCGGCGGCGGCGCGTAACAGTCGGCGAAGTCGATCGGCTCGGCGAAGGCGGCGTAGGTCACCCGACCGCCCGGTGCCGGTCCGAGAACGACGGGCGAACTGCGGAGCTTCATCGCCGCGCCGTCGATGTCGGTTCGGGCGAAGAGTGCAGCCTCCGGGCGGACGATTCCAACCGAGCTGACTTCTTCCGTCTCGAGCAGATGCGTCGCCGCGTTGCCCGCGCGGCCGGCGAAGGTCTCGCCGACCTGTACCTCGAAGCGAACTGACTCAGGATCTGCGACCTCGGAGACGAGATCCCGAAGTTCGGCCTTCGACTCGGCGTCGACTCCAAGTGTGTCGGCAGGTCGGTAGTTCACGAGCGTCTCGCCGCCGCTGCGGGCGGCCGCCAGAACCGTATCCTTCAGGAGGGCCTCGTAGAGTTCGGCGGCCTCGGCGTCGGAGATCGGCGCGGTTTCTACGAGCTCCGACAGCACGATACCGGGACGCGGGGGATCGGCGAGGACAGCGACGGTCGTCATGCGTCGGCGTTGACCCTCGTCGTATATCGGACCTCCGGAAGCGTCGTCGTGCGGTGGGCTTTCCCGAGACGATGGTTTTTATATCGCGCCCGACGAGTTTTCAGATATGGACTGGACGAAGCTCCTCTCGACCGCGCTCGTGCTCCTCGTCGTTTTCTGGAGCGCCGGGGCGGCCGTCGAACTGATCGCGACGACTTTCTCGCTCGGGGGGAATGTGGTGGCCGCCGGCGCGACCGTAGCGTTCGTCGCCTTCGCGCTCGTGGTGACGATCGCCGTCGGCGCGCGAAACCGTCGATGGCTCGATAACCCCGACGCCTACTGGTAACCCGAATGCGAGGCGTCGCGATCAACGTCGGGGCAAACACGAACCAGCCGGGTTTTCGCGGACCCATCTTCTCCGACGGCGGTTTCGAGTACGTGCCGATTCCCGAATCCGAACCGACGCGGGCGGACGCTTCCGTGCCGACCTACGCCGATCTCGATCTCGAAACTGACGTGAGCGACGTGGCCGACGTGCCCGTCCACCTCGATCCAACCTTCGCGAGCGCGCACGCGTGTACCTCCTACACATACGGCGATCCTCATGGGGTGAAGGCCAGCCCACTGTTGGCGCTGGAAGCGGGCGATTACGTCTTCTTTTACGCGACGCTTTCGGCAGTCGAGTCGAACTCCGCGAGGTGGATCGCCCCCGAATGGGGGGCGTACGTCATCGGCCACTTTCGGCTCGCCCGCGATCCGATCGACGCCACAGACGGTCTCCCCGAGCGGGAGCGATCGCGCTTCGAGCACAACGCCCACCTCAAGCGGGACTCCTTCGACGCGCGGGTGCTTCTGGATGGCGACGACGTCGAATCGACGCTGTACGACGTTGCCGTTCCGCTCTCTACTCCGACGGCAGGCGTCGACGCGAACCGATACGTCACGGAACTGTCGAGCGACTCCGGAAAGGGGCCGTGGTGGCGGCGGCCCATGCGGTTCGACCGAGCGGGAATCGAAACCCTGCTGGAGATTCGAAAACGCGACGAGATGATGCGAGCGTTCGAGTAGTCCCGACCCGATCTCAATCGTGCGATCCCCTGGGTTTTTCGCCGTCGCTAACACAGTCCAGATATGACCGAACACGCGCTCGTCATCGGCGGCACCCGGTTCGTCGGCCGCCACACCGTCAAAGAGTTCCTCGATGCCGGTTACGAGGTGACGATCTTCAACCGCGGCTCGCACGAGAATCCCTTCGCCGGGGACGATCGGGTCGAACACGTCGAGGGCGATCGGAAGAACGAATCCGATCTCCGGCGCGCCGGATTGGAACTTACGCCCGACGTCGTCGTCGATTGCATTGCGTACCAGCCCCGCGACGTTCACGCGGCAACGGACATATTCGCCGACGCGGGCGCGTACGTCTACATCTCCTCGGGCGACGCCTACGGCGCGGAGCAAGTCCCGAAACGCGAAGACGAGACGCCGCTGTGTGAGTGTTCCGTCGAGGAAGCGACCGACGACTCCCCGGAGACGTACGGCTCTCGGAAGGCCGAGGGCGACCGAGCGGTGTTCGCCGCCGCCGACCGCGGCGTCAACGCGATGTCGATCCGGCCGCCGATCGTCTATGGCCCCCACGATTACACGGAGCGCCTCGATTACTGGATCGAGCGAGTCGACGCCCACTATCGAATACTCGTTCCCGGCGATGGCACGAACCTTCGACACCTCGTCTACGTCGGCGACGTCGCGGACGCGGTCCGGACGGTCGCCGAGAAGGGGACTGCGGGCGAGGCGTACAACGTCGGCGACGGACACCTCCCGGTGCTCGCCGAGTGGGTAGAGCTGTTGGCCGACGCTTGCGAGACCGACGTCGAAACGGTGTTCGCGAGCGAACGCGAACTCGGCGCAGTCGGACTCTCGCTGAGCGATTTTCCTCTCTATCGCGACTACCCACATCTGCTCGAGACGAGGAAGATTCGTTCGCTCGGTTGGGAACCGACCTCCCACGGGAATACGCTCCCCGGAACGATCGAAGAGCACCGCAATTCGGAACGTACCGGCCAGGAGAACGGCCCCGACAGGGAAACTGAAGAGGGACTCCTGAACATTCTCGAAACAGTCGGCTGATACGGATCGTTGTAGCCCCTTTGGTGACCACCGAACGATACGGTGGGTCACCGGTAAAACGTTACGACCATCCGTATGAGGGGCTCTCTAGACCCGTTCGACGAGTGCGGTCAGTTCCTTTAGCGCCCCTTCGTCGTCGAGCCGGGCGATCGAATCGGCGAGACGTTCGCTCGACGATCGATCAAGGACCGTCTCCGCACACGCGTGGAACTTCTTGAGCCAGCGTTCCTCGGAGAGTGGGTTCGACGGCCCACCAGGAGCGCTTCTCATCTCCGCCTCGAACGTCTCTCCGTCGACCGTTTCAACGGTTACTCGAGCCCCATAGGAAGCTTCGGCTTCGGCCTTTCCGAAGAGCTCCGGTCGCGGATCGAGACGAACCTTGGCCATCGCCTCGCGCGTCTCGGGATCGCGAACGTACTCGTCGGTTACTTCGTCGACGCCGACGTCTCGATCCCGGAGTACGGCCCCGAGGCCGAACTCGTAGGAGACGACGGCCGCCATCGCGTCCTTGGGATCGTGTTGGTCGATCGTGTCCATAACGCGTTCGTCTACGGTCGCCGTAATCCGCTCGACGTCGTCGAGTTCGAGCTCCTCGCGTTCGAGGATCGAGCGGAGCGACTCCATCGCCGAGTGAACGACGACGCCGGTCGGATACGGTTTGAGCGCGTTGTCGAGGATCGCCCACTCGACGGTCGGAGCCGCGATGTCGGAGGGGTCGTAGCTCTCAGCGCGCGTTGCGACGTTCCCGTACCCGTATTCCCCTTCGAAAATCGCGCCGTCGGCGTCGGCCCCTTCTCGGGCGAGGAGTGCCGCCTTCACCCCGTTGCCGGCCGCGTGTCCGCAGTGGATCGGATTTGCCCCCGTTCCGATGTTCTTTTTCAATCCGGCGGAAAATGACCCCGCGAGCCCGAGGGCCCGCGTCGTTGCGTCCGTCCCCAGATCGAATACCGAGGCGGCCGCCGCGGTCGCACCGAAGACGCCGATCGTCGCGGTTGCGTGCCAGCCCGACTGCCAGTGGGTCGGCGCCATACTTCGACCGACTCGAAAGGTGACGTCCGCACCGACGACGTAACCGGTGAGGAGGTCCCGGCCGGTGGCACCGATGGTTTCTGTCGCCGAGAACGCGGCGGGAAACGCCGTACAGCTCGGATGGATGACGACCGATTCGAACGTATCGTCGTATTCGAGCACGTGACCGAACGTCCCGTTAGCGAACGCCGCTTGGGTCGGGTCGGCGGATCCGCCACCGATTATCGTCGCGTTTCCCTCGGCACCGAGTGCCTCGAGGTAGGAACCGACCGTCTCGCCTACGGGATGGACCGATCCGTGGAGCGCGAGGCCGACGAAGTTTCGGATCGACCGCTTTGCGTGCTCGATCGCCTCGTCGGGGATGTCCTCGTAGGCGATATCCGCGACACGCTCCGCTAACTGACGCGTTTCGGTCATGCATGATACTCCCTCCCTGCCGAGATATATCTACCGGGCCCACTCGAATCGGTATCGGTACCGTCTTAGACAACCCGGAACCGCATCGTTAAATGGATACGTAAAAAAGGGACGGTATGTTCGACAAATCGACTTGGATCCGCCTCCCCCGGAATGTCGTCGTCGGTCACGGCGTCCTCGACCGGACCGTCGACGCGGTCGAGGAACTGTTTCTCGACGGTCGGCCGCTCGTCGTCACGAGTCCGACGCCCCGGAATCTCGCCGCCGACCGACTTCGCGAGAGCTTCGGATCGACCGGCGTCGATCCGGCCGTCACGGTCATCGAGGACGCGACCTTCGGTGCCGTCGAGGACGTTTTGGATGCCGCAGAGGATATCGACGCCGGCTATCTCATTGGCCTCGGCGGCGGTAAACCGATCGACATCGCGAAGATGGCCGCCGACGAGCGCGGCTGCGGTTTCATCTCCGTTCCGACGGCCGCGAGTCACGACGGCATCGTCTCCGGTCGGGGATCGGTCCCCGACGGCGACAGCCGCCACTCCGTCGCGGCACATCCGCCCCTCGCGGTGATCGCCGACACCGAACTCATCGCGAACTCGCCATGGCGGTTGACGACAGCCGGCTGTGCGGACATCATCTCGAACTACACGGCGGTCAAGGACTGGCAACTCGCCAACCGATTGAAGAACGTCGAATACAGCGAGTACGCGGGGGCGCTCTCGCAGATGACGGCCGAGATGCTTGTCGAGCAGTCCGAGTCGATCAAGCGCGGACTCGAGGAATCGGCGTGGGTCGTCGTCAAGGCGCTCGTTTCATCGGGCGTGGCGATGTCGATCGCCGGCTCTTCGCGCCCCGCGTCCGGTGCGGAGCACCTCATCTCTCACCAGCTCGATCGGATCGTCCCCGGTGCCGCACTGCACGGCCACCAAGTCGGCATCGCCTCGATCGTAACGGAGTACCTACACGGCGGCGAACGGGGCGAGTGGAAGCGAGTTCGGGACGCGCTCGCCGGCATCGACGCGCCGACGACCGCGGCCGAACTCGGTATCACCGACGAGCAGTTCGTTCGCGCGATGACGTCCGCCCATCGGATCCGCGATCGCTACACCGTCCTAGGTGACGGTATCGATGAGAGGGCTGCGATTGAGGCCGCGACGGTGACGGGCGTTCTCTGAATGGCCGGTTACACTCGTCGAGTTACTATTTCGTTAGCTTTTGACTAGCAAATGGACAATACCGTGGGTTTATCTGTAAGTTGTCCGTCCGCCAGGTATGGACTGCTCGCTCTCGGCGGGAGTGTCCGAGTATCTCGACGTTCTCTACGATGCGTACGATGCGTTCGACGTCCAACAGACGACGGTCGGCGTCAACCCCGACGAGTTTGCAGCGCTCGAAGCTCGTCCGGAGGGCGTGGCGATCCGCGTTCGCGTCAAGGGCACGGACGGCGTGTTGGCGCTGTCGGATGGAAATGAGCGGATACTTCCAGGCGTCGTCGTCGACGCCGCTCCCGTCCCGGAGACGGTCGCCGACCTCGTCGAACGACGAACGGGTGTCCGGTGTGAGATCGACAATCTCGATCGCGTCTCGACCGTCTGTCTTCAGTGCGACGTCGTCGACGACGAGGTCTGGACGCTGACGGCTCAGTTCACTGCGACCGCCGTCGGCGGTTCGCCACGAGACGGCGTCGTCTGGCACGATGCACCGCTCGATTCGACGCCGGTGCTGTCTCTCCCCTGAAACGTCGCGAACCCGACAGGGCCAAGGGATGGCCGCTCCCCGTTCGAATATGGGGACGCCACTCGCCGAGCGGGAGATACAGGTCGACGAAGTGTTGGATCGCCTCTACGAGCAGTATCCCGATCCGGAAATCTCGCTTCGGTTCTCGAATCGTCTCGAGTTGCTCGTCGCGGTCATCCTCTCCGCACAGTGTACCGACGAACGCGTGAACGAGGTCACGAAAGAGCTGTTCGAAACGTATGACGACGCCGGTGCATACGCCGAAGCGGACGAGGAGAAACTCGCAGAGGCAATTGGTTCGATCACCTACTACAACAGCAAGGCGAGTTACATCAAGTCTGCGTGTCAGGACATCGTCGAAAAACACG
>CAZLHT010000066.1:2780-7008 GCA_964559185.1 uncultured Natronomonas sp. | reverse complement strand
GGCCGGAGGTCGCCTTCCGTATCGAATAGCTGCGAACGGGCGCGCGGATACGCCTCGACGAACCGATCGAGCGCCTCGGCGACGGTGTCGACGTCGGCGTCGATCTCGACGGTTTTCCCACCCGTCGCGGCTCGAAGACCGCCGTAGACGGTCACTCGCATACGATCCGTTTCGGTCCGGACGACGAAGAAGCCCGTGGGTCACCCCTCGAACGGGGGACGAGCCGACGGACAACCGATTTCGACGGGTCTCGCCGGTACACATTTACCGCCGATTCTCGAATATCATGTGTATGATTCGCAAGCTCCTCCTCCTGTTCGGTCTCGTCGAAATGTTCGTTCCGGATCCGATCATCGACGCCTGCGAGCGGATCGGGCTCGAAAACCCCGAGCAGGCGACGCTTCGACCGGGTGCGGATTTGCTCGCACGACTGGAGGGTGCCATTTTCGTGTGGGTACTCGTCCGCGGCAGAGAGCACTCTCCGATCGCGAGTAAACTGCTCGAAGGTGCGGGCGTACTGGCGGTGATCTATCCCGATCCGTTGATCAGGCTCAGTCAGTCGTTCGCCTACGAAAACGCCTCCGATCTGAAACTTCGACCGTGGGTGCGGCCCGCCGCCCGGCTTCTCGGCATGTTGTATCTCGCCGTCGTATTTCTCTCTGAGTCGGAAGACGGTCCGGATCGTGCCTAGCGCGGCCGTTCTCAGTAACCGACTCACTCGATCTCGAGCGTCCCACTCGGTCCGCCGTCGCCGTCGTCTTCGTCCCACTCGAGTTCGAACTCGATACTCAACTCGCCTGGGGCGTCGACCGGTCCTTCGCGCTCGGCTTTCACCTCGAAGGTTGGGCGCTCGGGCGGCTCCATCGTCACGGACTGTTCGCCCGCCCGCAGCGTGATCGGATCGCCCGATTCGAGGTTGTCCGCGACGGTACGGAGGTACGCCGCGATCTCCGCGCTGCTCTGGGTGCTCTCGGATTCGAAGAGGACGTCTTCGGGCATACCCACTAGTGGGGCCGGACGTGCTTAAACGCAATCCGACACCGTCGAATCGATCCCCCCGTGTCGAACTGACCCTTTTTGCCGACGGAGACCGCAGGGGAGATATGAGCGATCTTCGCGAGGCGGGATTCAAAGAACGGACTCGGGTCGCCGCCGCGCGCGACCGGCTGCTCGATATTCCGCCGATCGAGCGCACCGAACGGCTGTCGCTGTCGGTCGCGGACGCCCGCACCGTCGCCGAGCCGATCGAGGCGATTCGAAACGTGCCCCACTACGCCCGCGCGGCGATGGACGGGTGGGCGCTCAGAGCCGAAGACACCTTCGGAGCGTCTGACCGCTCGCCCGCGATCCTCCGGCCCGCAGAGGCCGTCGCCCCCGAACGGGCCGTCAGGGTGCACACGGGCAGCGAACTCCCCGAGGGGGCCGACGCCGTCGTCATGATCGAGGAGACCGATCGAATCGGCGACGAACTCGAGGTCTTCGATGCCGTCGCGGCCGGCGAGAACGTCGCCCCGATCGGCGAGGACGTCGCGGCCGGCCAGCGCCTCTACGATCCCGGTCATCAGCTCCGTCCCTCCGATCTCGGACTGTTGAAGGGAGCCGGTCTCGACACCGTCGAACTTCTCGAACGACCCGAAGTCGCGATCGTTCCGACGGGCGAGGAACTCGTCCAGGCCGATCCCGCCCCCGGCGAGGTCGTCGAGACGAACCGCTTTACGATCTCGCGACTCGTCGAGCGCTGGGGCGCGGACGTGACGCGCAGAGAGATCGTCACGGACGATCGCGAGGCGCTCCGGGCGGCCATCCAGCGCGATCTCACCCGCGATGTCGTCGTCACGACCGGCGGGTCCTCGGTCGGCGAACGGGATCTCATCCCCGAGGTTGTCGGGGATCTCGGCGAGGTGTTCGTCCACGGCGTCGCGTTGAAACCGGGACACCCAGTCGCGTTGGGGCGCGTCGAGGGCGTCACCGTCGTTATGTTGCCGGGCTATCCGGTCGCCGCGATCGTCAACGCCGTCCAGTTCCTTCGGCCGCTCGTCAAACACCTCGGTCGAATGCCGCTCGAGCCGCCGCCGACACAGGGGGCGACGCTTTCGCGAAAGATCCGGAGCGAACCCGGAATCAGGACGTTCGTCCGGGTGACGCTCGAAGACGGCGAGGACAGCATCGAGGCGACGCCGACCCGCGCCGGCGGCTCCGGCGTCCTCTCGAGCGTGGCACTCGCGGACGGCTGGGTCGTCGTCCCGGAATCGAAGGAAGGAATCGAAGCCGGTGAACGCGTCGCGGTCGAAAACTGGGAGTACAATGGATAGAAAACAGTTCCGCGATCTGGCCTCGGTGGACGTGGCTCACCAGACGATCCGGTCTCTGGATCTCGCTTCCGCTCCCGAAACCGTCCCGCTCAGAGAAGCCCGCGGACGCGTCCTCGCCGAACGGATCGACGCCGACCTCGACGTGCCGGGTTTCGACAGGGCGAGCGTCGACGGTTACGCGGTGCGGGCCGCGGACACCTTCGGTGCGGACGAGGCCGAGCCTGTCCGGCTCTCGCACGTCGGCGACGTCCACGCCGGGCGCGAGCCGACCCTCGAGGTCGGCGAAGGCGAGTGTATAGAAATCTCGACCGGGGCCGTCCTCCCACCGGGCGCGGATGCGGTCGTCATGGTCGAACGGACCGACCGCGACCGCGACGACGTGTTGGTTCGGACTTCCCTCGCCCCCGGGGATCGGGTGATGTTCGCGGGCGCGGACGTCGCGGCCGGCGAGCGCGCGCTCGGCCCGGGGGCCGTCCTCACGCCCCGAGAGATCGGACTGCTGTCGGCGATCGGCGTCGAGACGGTGCCGGTTCGCGGGAAACCGATCGTCGGCATCATCTCGACGGGAGACGAGCTGGTTCGTCCCGGCGAGCCCCTCGACAGCGACGCCGGCCAGATCTATGACGTGAATAGCTACGCCGTCGCGACGGCGGTCGAGGAGGCCGGCGGGCGGCCGAAGCTGTACCCGCACGCCGGCGACGACTACGACGCGATGGAGACGGCGCTTCGAGAGGCGGCCGACGCGTGCGATCTCGTCCTTTCCTCCGGCTCGACGTCGGCCTCGGCGGTCGACGTGATCTACCGCGTCGTCGAGGAGACTGGCGAACTACTCCTCCACGGCGTCGCGGTCAAACCCGGCAAGCCGATGCTCATCGGCCGGCTGAAAGACAGCGCGTACGTCGGCCTGCCGGGCTATCCCGTCTCGGCGCTGACGATCTTCCGCGTCTTCGTCGCTCCCGCGATCCGTCGGGCGGCCGGCCTCCCGGAGCCGAAGACGGCGACCGTCGAGGGGACGATGGCACACAGAGAGCGCTACAGCGAGGGTCGGCTCCGGTACATGCCGGTCGGCCTCATCACCGACGGCGACGGCGAGACGCTCGTGTATCCGGTCGACAAAGGCAGCGGCGCGACCACGAGCCTGGTCGAGGCCGACGGAATCGTCGCCGTCGAGGCCGACGTGGAGTACCTCGATGCGGGCGAGTCGGTCGAGGTGCAGCTGTTCTCGCCCGACGTCCGTCCACCGACGATCTTCGGCGCGGGCGAGGACGACCCGGCGTTCTCGCGGCTGCTCGACCGGGTCGATCGCGCCCGGTATCTCGCCGTCGGCAGCCGGCAGGGTCACCGTCGGCTCCGCGACGGCGTGACGGATATCGCCGTCCTGACGGGCGAGTCGATCCCCGCGGACGCGGTCGAACTCGGCGAGTGGACTCGCGAGTGGGGCCTCGTCGTCCCCGGGGGCAACCCGCACGGAATCGACGGACTCTCCGATCTCGTCGACGACGATCTCTCCTTCGTTAACCGAACGACCGACGCGGGCCTTCGCTCGACGCTCGAAACCGCGCTCGAGGAACTGGCGGCCGACCGCGGCGTCGATCGGCGCGAACTCGCCGAAGCGATCGACGGCTTCGACGTCGCCGTCAGGGCGCACGAATCGCCGGCGAGAAAAGTGCGGAACGGCGACGCCGACGCCGGGCTCGGGCTTCGCACGACCGCTGAGAAACTCGGGATGGGGTACGTTCCATGCGGGACCGAACGGGTCTCCGTCGTCGCCGATCCCGAACGAGCCGAAAAGCCAGGCGTCGAAGACCTCGCGGCGGCGATCGACGAGGGTAAGTCCGTGTTCGAATCGCTGGCGGGGTACGAACGGTAGCCGTCGGTCTCGATCGCGACGTGTCGGAGACGGTCGATTCAGTACG
>CAZLHT010000066.1:0-2680 GCA_964559185.1 uncultured Natronomonas sp. | reverse complement strand
GAACGGTAGCCGTCGGTCTCGATCGCGACGTGTCGGAGACGGTCGATTCAGTACGTTTTGACCGAGATGTCCTCGAACGCCTCGAGCTCCTCGACGTTCCGGATGCGGACCGTCGTGTCTAAGACGCCAACACCAGCGGTTCGTACCACTCGCGGTTCCGTCGGTACCACTCGATGAACGCCGCGACGCCCTCCCGGATCGTATGCGAGGGATCGTACCCCAACAGCTCCTCGGCCCTCTCGGTGTCGGCGTGGGTGTGGTCGGCGTCGGCGTCGTATCGGTCGGCGTACTCGATGTCGAGTTCTGGCGCAAGTTGATCGCGAATCTCCGTCGCGAGCGTCCGGATTTCGATGTTGTCCGTCGAGCCGATGTTGACGGCCTTGCCGTCGGCCGCGTCGCACGTCAAGAGCGTCCGGTTCGCCTCGATCACGTCGTCGACGTAGGTGAAATCCCGCGTCTGGGTGCCGTCGCCGTAGACGACGGGGCTCTCCCCGTTCAGACACCGCGAGACGAAGTTCGAAATCGCCATGTTGGGGCGCATCCGTGGGCCGTAGACGGTGAAATACCGGAGCGCAACGGTCGGGATGTCGTAGACCTCGCCGTACGCGCAGGTGTACCGCTCGGCTGCGAGTTTCGACGCGCCATAGGGCGAGACGGGCAGCGTTGGATCGGTCTCCGAGAAGGGGAGGTATTCCTCGCGACCGCCGTAGACCGAGGAGGAGGAGGCGAGGACGACCCGTTTGATCTCCGAGTCGCGGGCGGCGTCGAGGACGTTCAACGTCCCGTCGACGTTCACCTCGTCGTACTCCCGCGGGGCCTCGACGCTCGGGCGGACGCCGGCCTTGGCCGCCTGATGGTAGACGTAGTCGGCGTCGACGACGAGTTCGTCGACGAGCGCTTCGTCGCGGATATCGCCCTCGACGAAGCGGTACTCGACGCCGATTCGATCGGCGAGGTCGCGGTGGACGTCGATCGTGTGTTCTTTGATACCGAGATCGTAGAATGGATCCATCGCGTCGAGGACGGTCACATCGTGGCCGTCCGAGAGGAACGCCTCGGCCAGATGGCCTCCGATGAACCCAGCGCCGCCGGTGACGAGGACGTGCATGGGTGGTGGTCACGCGCCCCAGATAAAAAGCCGCCCGGAACGATCGCCGCCCGTCGTTCGGCTCGGCCTACCGAGAACTGAACCGTTATCCGCTCCGGCCGTCTCTTTCGAACAATGACGACACTCGCAGAACTGGACGTAGATCTCGCCGACGTCGAGGCGATCACCGAACGCCGCGAGGAGATCATCGCCGAGATCAGAGATCACGCCGGGCGGGTGGCGTACGATCTCGCCCGCGTTGAGGGCGGCGAGTACGGCCGGCGCTCGCTTTCGACCGAGAGAGGCGAGTGGACGGTCAAGTACGAGAACGGCGATCTCGAATTTCTCAAGTACGAACCGAACGGCGGCGGCGAGACGTACGTCGTCTCCAACCGACGGCTCGCAGAACCCGAGGCGCTCGCGTGTGCACTCGAAGATTACGCCGCGTTCGTCGACGCCTACAACGAACACGTCGGAATGATGGACGGGCTCTTGGCGGGCGTTGAGGCGACGTTTCCGACCGTGGCGTCGTCGGCGTCGCTCGTCGACGACCGCGATCGGATCGTCACCGCGATCGAGGTCTGTTGCGACCGTATCGCGGCCGAACTCCACCGCTACGAGGGATCCGACTACGGGACCTTCTCCGCCCGGATCGATTCGACGCGCTGGGAGCTCAAACGCGATCGAGACGGCGTCTCGTACCTCCGAATCGGCGGCTCGAGTGGCGCCTATCTTCTCTCGCAGTACGGGCCACCGTCGGCGGACGACGTTCGCGAGTACGCCCCCCAGTTCGGCGATTTCGTCGACGCCTACAACGAGTACACCGCCGAGATCGAAGCCGATCTCGGGACGATCGAGCGGTGAGCGATCCACCGTTGCTCTCCTCGCCGTCGTCGGCGTACGCCGTTCCGAATTCCTCTTTACCGTTCCCGTCGTTCGACGGAGTATGCGACGGTTTGCTCGCCGCCGATTTCGACTCGCCGATTCCGCCCAGCAGATCGTCGGCGGCTTTCTGCTCGCCGGCCCCTTCGTCGTCACCGAGGAAGTGTGGATACTCGCGACGAACATGTCGCTCGTCCAGTCGCTGTCGACGGTCGTGATAGTTTTCGCCATCGGCTACGCTGCGCTGTACAAGGCACCCGACCGCGATCCGGACGTTGAATTCGACGTCGGGGGGATCCCGGCGCGATTCATCTCGCTCATGCTGGTCTCCTATGGGGCCGTGGCGATATTGGCGCTCGCGTTCGGTGCCCCCGGAACGTTCCTCGAAGGGCTCGTCGGTCTCGATCGCCTCGCCGTCACGCTGAAAGCGATCGGCGTCGGCGCGATATTCAGCGTCGTGGGCGCGGGGACGGCCGACTCCGTCTTCTAACGGGACGGCGATCGTCAGGTCGATGCCGTCTCGTGCTCCATCTGATCGTCGTTGCATCGAGTTCGATTTCGAGTCCGAGTCCGGGTGCGAAATCCGATCGGAATCGACCCGCCACGTCCCGGGCCAGTGCTCGTCGGTAGGGAACGAAACGATCGGATATCGTCGGCGAGATGTGGTGAAAGGGGTTAACTGTCGCGGATGAGCATATCTCGGCGGAGACG
>CAZLHT010000065.1:0-7071 GCA_964559185.1 uncultured Natronomonas sp. | reverse complement strand
CGCGTTTCGAGATCGGTCTCACCGTCACTTCGATAGACGATGAATCGACGTTCCTCGTCCCGAATGCGTTCGAGAAGTGAGTCGAGCATCCCCCACCCTCACGAGGTCGAGCGCGGTTCGGCTTCGACGCTCCGACGGACAAGGTCCTCGACGACGGGATCGATCGGTTCGATCTCGACCGTTTCGCTTCGACGGTCGTAGGCGATCAGACCCTCGTCGGCGAGCAACGGGAGGTGAACGTGTTCGAGCATGACGGCGATTCTGTCACGGTCGTCCCTCGTCGCCATCGCGCTCGTTTCGGTCGCATCCCATCCGATGAGGATGGTGGAGAGCGCCTCGACCGTACACTTGCCCTCCTCGAGCAATAGATACAGTAGCCGTCGCCGACGCGTCGAGGCGAGCGCACGATACAGCCGATCCTCCGATATCCGCGGCGCTCCCTCGGGCACCGATCCCCGATCGTTCCGATTCGATTCCCCCAGCCCCTCGTTCATACAGTCGCCGTATTTCCGACGCTGCGTAATCAACGTTCTTACCACTTGCTTTTCGGTGCGGTTACTCGACGCGTTTTCGCACTGTTATTCGCGGATCCCCTATACACTTGACCGCCGATCGATCTTCATTCGTCGATTCGACGAATGCGCCGCCGAATCCTTTCGGATGGAACCGCCGTCAGTCGTCTTTCCGAGCGAACCCGAGGTTTTCGATGCATTCGCGCATCTCCGTCTCGTCGGTGTGTTTGTGCAGTATCGTCGGGGAGTCACAGTAGTAAACCTCCCCGTCGAACCGCAGCGTCAGTTCCTCGAGCGATCCCAACACCTCGGTCCGGACGACGAACCGCTCTCCGTTTCGGAGGCCGGCGAGTAGCTCCTCGACCGTGTACTCGCCCGGTTCAATGACCGTCGATTTGTTCATGCGGGGGGTACGATCGCGAACGTACAAATAGGGTGGTAGATCGCGTTCGATCCGGATTCGACGATGGCGACCTTACCGTTCGAGGCCGACGTCGCCTCAGTTGCCGCGAAGCGCGTCCTCGCTTTCGGTCGATTCGAGCGTCTCCTCCTCGACGTGCGTGGCGACGACCGCAGGCTTGTACGCGCCGCCGTCGAAGAGGTCGTGCTCTCCGACGCTCGATTCGACGAACCGGCCAAACGCCCGACGCTCCGGCGGCAGTTCGCCGTATATGACCTCCTCTTCGACCAGATCGTAGACAGGGATCCGCGGCGTCAACAGCGTGTTCTCCCCGACGACGCTCTTTTCCCCGACGACAAACCCGGAGGTGACGCGACAGCCGGCCCCGAGCGAGACGTCGTCCTCGACGACGACCGGCGCGGCCTCGACGGGTTCGAGTACGCCGCCGATGAGCATGTTGCCGCCCAGCTTGACGTCGTCGCCGATCTGGGCGGCCGAACCGACCGTATCGCAGGAATCGACGAGCGTTCCGTCGCCGACGTGGGCGCCGATGTTGATAAAGGCTGGACTCATGACGATAGCGTCGCCACCGACGTAGGCACCCCGTCGGATGACGGTCCCGTCGGGCGTGTTTCGGGTGCCGCGGCCCGGAAGGTCGTCGGTCTCTCGGAGCGGTAGCACATCGTGGTAATCGACGCCGCCGTGGGTGTGCGTCTGGATGTGTCGCAGAGTGAAGTTCAAGAGGATGCCCCGTTTGACCCAACCGTTGGCGACCCACTCGCCGTCGCGCTGTTCGGCGGCGCGGATCTCGCCGGCTTCGAGCCGGTCGAGAAACTCTTCGAGGATCGCGTATTCGTTCTCGCCGGCCTCGTCAGCGGTGAGTCCATCGTCGTGGCGTTGCTGGAGATTCTCGATATCGTCGCGAAGTACGCTCATTGTGCCGAGCAAACGGAAACGAATGCCTTGGTTCTGTTGGAATCCGACCCACCAGGGATAATTCGGCGTGAATCAGCCGATCGCTAAGGAGTGCGTATTGCCCGAGAAATAAGAGAGCTATTTAGTTGCGCCGGCGTGCGTCTTCAATCTCCTGAGCTTGTTCCTCAATATCTGCGATTTCGTTCTCAAGGCGGTCTACATCCATCCCGTGGGCATACAGTACTGAGGCGTCAAGCTCAGACCGGCGAAAAGTTTCTTCAGTGTCGTCTCCGTCCTCACCCTCATTCTCCCACAGAGATGAGATTTTGGAACGAATCCAACGGAGCATATATTCATTATTAGTTCGAATTGCATAAACATTCAGTACGGCCCCTGTATCGACCGAATAGGATCACGCTATACCAGCATGGAATATGTTATTCGAATCGAACTGGCACACTTTTTAATCGCCCCAACCGAAACGGCGGATATGCAATGGCAGACCGACTGGGGATTGCGGGCTCGCATGGGGTTTACGATGTTCCTTCTCTTCGGGCTTTATCTCGTCTTCATCGCCGTGTTGACGCTGTACTTCGATAACCTCCTCTTCCCGGCGATCATGCTCGGCGCGTTCTCGATCGTCCAGTTCTTCTTCAGCGACAAACTCGCGCTGCGTTCGATGGGGGCGAAGACGGTCTCGGAGGACCAATATCCGAAACTCCACGCGCAAATCGCCCGGCTCGCCCAGCAGGCCGACCTGCCGAAGCCGACCGTCGCCGTGGCGAACAACCGGACGCCCAACGCCTTCGCAACCGGTCGTTCGCCCTCGAACGCGGCGGTTTGTGTGACGACCGGCATCCTAGAGACACTCGACGACGACGAACTCGAAGGGGTGTTGGCGCACGAACTCGCCCACGTCAAGAACCGTGACGTGGCCGTGATGACGATCGCCTCCTTCCTCTCGACGATCGCCTTTTTGATCGTCCGGTGGGGATGGCTCTTCGGCGGCCGCGGTCGGAATCAAGCTCCGCTCTTCGTCGCGATCGCCGTCTCGTTGCTCGTGTGGGTGATCTCCTTCGTGCTCATCCGCGCGCTCAGTCGCTATCGGGAGTACTCCGCCGATCGCGGCGCCGCGATGATCACCGGAAATCCCTCCGCGCTCGCGACCGCGCTCATGAAGATCTCCGGGCGAATGGATCGACTGCCCGACGAGGACCTCCGCGAGCAGGCGGAGATGAACGCCTTCTTCATCATCCCGATCACCCGCGGATTCATCGGCAAAATCGCGTCGACGCACCCGCCGACGGAACGGCGGATCGAAAAGCTCCGGGAACTCGAACGCGAGATTGAGCGCTAGACGGCGGCAACTCGTGAAACGCTAGACTGCGGGCTCTTCATGGCGGTCGCTCAGGAGGGCGACGACTTCAACAAGGAGGGCGACGACGAGCGGGCCGGCGATGAATCCGATCACGCCGACCGTGAGAACGCCGCCGACGAAGCCGACGAAGTAGAGGCTCGCCGGCAGACGTGCCCGCCTCGATGCCAACCGCGGTCGGACGAGGATATCGGGCAACAGGCCGATGAGAATCGGACCGAGAATGACGACGCCGAGCGCCCGGTGTGGCGCCCCGATCAAGAGGTCGTACCCCCCGAGTCCGACCGCCAGGATGCCGGGACCGAGGATCGGGATGAACTGGAGAATTGAGGAGATGACCGCGAGCACGAATACGTCCGGGTAGCCAAGAAAGTAGAAGACGAAGATAGCGATGGGGAACGTGATCACGGCCGTCGCCGCCTGAATGACGTAAAGCGCATACAGCGTCCCGGCGACCCGTTCATGAAGCGCACTGATAACGTCGTGGTACTCCGTGGGCGCGAGTTCGAAAGCGACCTGCCCGACCGCCTGCGGGCGCAACAACAGTCCGTAGAGAACGAGGACGAACATGCCGAACTGGAGCGCGATGAAGACCGCGTCCGCGGCGAGCGAAATTGCGAGCGATCGAAGCGTCGCCACGGTGACGTCAACGATGGAGCCGATGTCGATCACGACGACAAAGCCGAGCAACTCGACCGGAAGCTCCTCGGGGAGGTCGCCGAGTATCGCAACGATCGCCCCCCGGCGTCGAAACAAGGTCAACGCGATCGGTGCCAACAGGACGAGGACGGTGAGAAACGCCGCGGTCGTCACGAGGGCACTCGCCAGCCGCCGTGGAATGCCGCGGCGGACGAGACGGCGGCGAACCGGATACAGCACGTACGCGACCGTGACCGCAAAGAAGACCGTTTTGACGACGTTCCAGAGTACGGCGGCCGCGAGTACCCCGACGGCGACCAACAGCCCGGCGAGGACGTATCGACGGCGACGCAGCAATGACATAGCTCCGGTTCACCCGGCGGGATCAAAACCGTTTGTACGGCGGGCGTCGACCGGGACGCTTACGTACCACCGAGTGAAACCACGGAGTAATGCGACGACGCGCGTTCCTCGTCGGGACCGGCGGGACACTCACTGCACTCTCCGGTTGTACCGGCGACATCATCGGCGACTCGACCGTTACGGTTGCGACGTACAGCTCCTTCGTCGACGGCGACGATCCCGTCGGGCCGTGGCTCAAAGAGGAGTTCGAAGCCGAATACGACGCCACGGTGGAGTATCAAACCCCCGATTCGGGGATCAACCAGTACATCCAGCGCGCTCAGGAGGGCGCGGAAATCGACGTTGACCTATTCGTCGGCCTCAACGTCGACGAACTCATCCGAATCGACGAGCAACTCGAAGAGCCGCTTTTCGACGATCTCGAAGGCGAACTGGAACGCTCGGACCGAATCCTCGACGGGCTCCGGATCGATCCCGACGGGCGAGCCGTCCCCTACGATACTGGATACATCAGCCTTGTCTACGACGAACGGTCTGTCGAACCCGAGACTTTCGACGATCTCACAGCTCCAGAGACCGAAGATCAACTTCTGACGCAGAACGCCCAACAATCCGATCCCGGCCTCGCGTTTCTTCTCTGGACGATCCACGAATTCGGGCCAGAGGGGTACCTCGATTACTGGGCCGATCTTCAGGGGAACGGCGTTCAGGTCCTCGGCTCGTGGGACGACGCGTACAACGCCTACATGGCCGAAGAGCGCGACATCGTCGTCTCGTACTCGACTGATCAGGTGTTCAACGGCGACGTGCCGCGCCACCAGGTCGGCTTTTTGAACGATCAGGGGTACGCCCAGCCAGAGGGGATGGCGCGCTTCAGCGAGGCGTCCGATCCCGACGCCGCCCGAGAGCTCATGGAGTTCATGCTACAGCCCGACGTACAGGGCGTTATCGCCGAAAAGAATGTCCAGTTCCCGGCGGTCGATGACGCCGATCTCGACGAGGAATTCGACTCGCTGGCGCACGTTCCGCCTGAGCCGGTCACGTTCGGCTACGACGAACTCGCCGGCGAGCTCGAGGGCTGGGTCGAAGAATGGGCCCGACAGATCCGCGGGTAGATGGCCCATCCGCTTCGGCGCACGGAACGTCCCCTCCTCGTCGCCGGGCTCGCGACGGCGGCGCTGCTCGTCGTCATGCTGTACTACCCCATCGCGAGCGTTCTCGCCGGAGCGATCCTCGTCGATGGTCGGCCGACGCTCGAGCCGATCCGAACGATCGTCGCCGATCCGTTCTACTGGGAGCTGTTCGGCTTCACCGCCTACCAGGCCGCCCTGTCGACTCTTCTGAGCCTCGCGCTCGGGTTGCCGGGCGCGTACGTGCTGGCTCGATACGAGTTCATCGGCCGTCGCACCCTCCGCTCTCTGACGCTCGTGCCGTTCGTCCTCCCATCGATCATGGTCGCCGTCGGCTTCGCCGCGATGTTCGGCACGAACGGGCCGCCAAACCGGGCACTCGCCGCCGTCGGACTCCCGACCGTCGAGTTGCTGTTCACGTTACGAATTATCGTTCTCGCCCACGCATTCTACAACGCGCCGCTCGTCGTCCGCGTCGTCGCCGCCGCCTGGGAGAACGTCGACAATCGAACCGTCGAGACGGCCCGTAGCCTCGGAGCCTCTCCCCGCCGGGCGTTCCGCGACGTGGTCGTCCCGCAACTGTTGCCGGCGATCCTGACGAGCGCGCTCTTGGTGTTCATCTTCACGTTCATGTCGTTTCCGATCGTGCTGGCTTTGGGCGGGCTCGAACTCGCGACCGTCGAGGTGTGGCTCTACGACCGGATTCAGACCCTTCGCCTCGAGGAGGCGGCCGCCCTCGCCGTCCTGGAGGCGGCGATCACGCTGGGGCTGACGTACGCGTACCTCCGCTATGAGACCGCCCAGACGGCGACGCGAAGTATCTCGCTCCGTGCGCGAAAGCATTTGTTCGGCGCGCTCGATCCGGAGCGACTCGCGATCGGTGCGTACGCCGTCGTGATCGTCTTCGTCTTCGTCGGTCCGGTCGTGTCGATGCTCGTCGCGAGCGTCACGAGCGGCGGCGACGGTGTGACGTTTCAGTATTACGAACTGCTCTTCTCCCGGCGCGACGCCGTTGTCGGAACCCAACCAGATCTCGCCATTCGCAACTCGCTCGTCTTCGCAGTCGGCACCCTCCTGCTAGCGGTGCCGATGGGAATCGTCATTGCGCTCGTCACTTCCCGGGATACGCTCACCGCCCGTCTCGTCGGAACGCTCGCGATGGTTCCCTTCGCCGTCTCGGGGATCGTCGTCGGCCTGGGACTGCTCCAGACCGTCGTCTTCGGCGTCGAACTCTTCGGCTACCGGCTGCAGGTCACGGGCGCAATCGCCATCGTCGCTGCCCACGCCGTCGGCGCGTACCCCTTCGTCGTCCGGACCGTCGCGCCGGCGCTGTCGTCGATGGACGATCGACTCGTCGAATCTGCCCGTGCGCTCGGCGCGTCGAGAACCCGAGCACTCCTCGATATCGAACTCCCGCTCGTGACGCCGGCGGTGGCGGCCGGTGCCGCGTTCGCGTTCGCCATCAGTATCGGCGAGTTCAACTCAACGATCGTCCTCGTCGAGGGCGGGGACGCCTACACGATGCCCGTCGCGGTCGAAAGGTACCTCGCCGACCGGACGCTCGGGCCGGCGACAGCGATGGGGTCGGTACTTTTACTCGTGACGGGCGCGAGTTTCATCGTGATCGAACGCCTCGGCGCGTACGGAGGGATCGAGTGATGCTGGTTGTGACGGTGGCGGTGAAGATGACGGCAACAGACGGAGAGCGAGCCGAATGGTGAGCGTCGAACTTGACGG
>CAZLHT010000064.1:0-7089 GCA_964559185.1 uncultured Natronomonas sp. | reverse complement strand
CGACCCTCGGCGCACAGAACGGCGTCCTGTTCAAGGGCGGCGACGTCCTCGAACGAGCGAAGGACGTCGACACCGTCGTCTTCGACAAGACGGGGACGCTCACGAAAGGGGAAATGGAGCTGACCGACGTCGTCGTCTTCGACCGCCACGGCCAGCCCGTCGGGGACGGCGGGAACCCGGCGGCCGATGGGGGTCGCCTGACGACGTCCCAGCAGCTCGACGAGGACGACGTGCTCCGACTCGCGGCTGCCGCCGAGAGCGGAAGCGAACACCCCCTTGCCCGTGCGATCGTGGAAGGAGCCGAAGACCGCGGCATCGACGTGGTCGACCCCGACGACTTCGAGAACGTCCCCGGCCACGGCATCAAAGCGACCGTGGATGACCACGAGGTGCTGGTCGGCAACCGGAAGCTGCTCCGTGACAACGGAATCGACCTCTCGCCCGCTCGGGAGACGATGGAGCGGCTCGAGAACGAGGGCAAGACGGCGATGTTGGTCGCCTACGAGGGTGAACTCGTTGGGGTGGTCGCCGACGCCGACACGGTCAAAGAGAGTGCGAACGAGGCCGTGAGCCAATTGCAGGAGCGCGGCGTCGACGTGATGATGATCACCGGCGACAACGAGCGCACTGCCCGCGCCGTCGCCGAGCAGGTCGGGATCGACCCCGAGAACGTTCGTGCGGAAGTGCTTCCCGAGGACAAGTCGGACGCCGTGGAATCCATTCAGGACGGCGGTCGAAAGGCGATGATGGTCGGCGACGGCGTCAACGACGCGCCCGCCCTCGCGGTCGCCGACGTCGGCACGGCCATCGGCTCGGGCACGGATGTCGCCATCGAGGCCGCGGACGTCACCCTGATGCGTGACGATCCGGTGGACGTGGTGAAGGCGATCCGCATCTCGGACGCGACGCTCGCGAAGATCAAGCAGAACCTCGTGTGGGCGCTGGGGTACAATACGGCGATGATCCCGCTGGCCTCGCTCGGCCTGCTCCAGCCCGTGCTCGCCGCCATTGCGATGGCGTTCTCGAGCGTGTCGGTGCTGTCGAACAGCCTGCTCTTCCGCCGGTACACCCCCGATCACGACTACAAGCTGTTCGGCCGCCTTCGCTAAACGTCTCCCTCTCGACGGTCTCCAATACTGCCCGAGACTGACGTAGGAACGGGCGCGTTCGCTGAGGAAATGGAGCCCGTCTCCGGGTTCGTCTTCGAAGCTGACGAGACGCTGTGCCTTGCCGGGGACACGATCGGGTACGATCCGGTCAAACGGACGCTCTACCGATTCGACCCCGATATGTCGTCCTCAACGGTGGCAAAGCGCAGTTCGAGCAGGGCGAACCCATCCGATGGGCATCGAGGCCATCAACGCCGTCCGCAATGCAACCAATGTCACGGTCGCTGTCGTTCACATAAAGGCCATCTATCATTGTCTCCTCTCGCGGGACGAATTTCGGTCGGAGACGGAGGACGTTCTCGTTCCTGAGGACGGTGAGCAGATTTCCTTTTAAATTCCCCTACCTGTTTTGTCCCTGATTTGTATGTAGCACCGAGCAGAGAAGATAGTGCGACCGATACGCGTCTTGTTTCTCCCACGAGAGTGGAAACAGATATTGAGACAAATAGAATCTGTAGCAGTTAGCACGCACACCCGTTCAATCGGCCAATTCACCGGAACTGAACCGGGACCGACACCGTGTCACTCGTTCCATGACACCCGCGGTTCAGGGAAGCAGTTTCCGGTCGAGTCGATCGACGGTTGAGTCTGCGACCGTCCGCAGGTTGCGCGCGTCCTCACGGTTGTACGAGACGAGCGTCTCGAGCGCACCGTCGACGCCGCGCTGGTGTTCGCGCCAGAGTCGAACCGCGTCTCGTCCCGAGATGTCCGGCCGGTCGCGTTCGACGCCGACCTCGGGTTCGATCGCCTTCAGCCCGCCCGAGAGGCCGACGCGCTTGCAGGGATACAATAGATCCAGGTGGGGGGCGTCGAGTGCGAGATCGAACGCCGACTCCAGGAAGGGGACGTCGAAGCGCGCGCCGTTGAACGTGACCAAAAGCGGGGCGTCGAGCAGTTCCCGAACGTTTTCGCGGGTCAGGTCGTCGCCGTCGACGAGCGTCTCCGTTTGGCCGGCACGGTGGGCGCTAAGGCAGGTCACGTCGTCGTATCCCCGGCTCAACCCCGTCGTCTCGATATCGAAGAAACACGCCTCCTCGCGGAAGTCCTCGTAGAGCCGCCACTGCTCGCCCTTCGGCAACGTTCGCCCGAAAAACGCCGCGTCGCCGTCGGCGAGTCTCGGGCGCGCCCGTTCGATAAAGGACTCGATCCGGTCGGCGGTGGTCGGACCGCACAGCGTCCGATCGAAGTTCGACCAGGTCCGCGCGCCGGCCTCCCAGAGTTTCCGCTCGGTCGTCTCGCCGACCCCGTCGACGGCGATGTACGTGTTCTCGAGTCGCACGAGTAGCTCTGGGGCGGGGAGGCTCCTAAATCGCTCGCTCGTACTCCAGCTCTCCGGCGACGCTTTCTGCGATCTCGGGGCCGCACTCGCGCTCGACGACGTGGAGCGCGAGGTCGAAACCCGAGGTGATCCCACCGGCGGTGAGGACCGTGCCGTCGTCGACGAAGCGCTCTTCGCGCACGTCGACGCCCATCTCGCGAAGATCCTCGCGTGCGGTGTGATGCGTCGCGGCCGGGCGCCCCTCAAGGACGCCCGCCGCCGCGAGTAACAACGAACCGGTGCAGACGGAGGCGAGTTCGGTCCCCGAGTCGAAGCGCTCGGCGAGCAACTCCGGGAGCTCGCCGCGTTCGTACTCGCGGCGGACGCCAGGCGCGTCGCGCTCGCTCCAGCCACCGCCGGGGACGAGGAGCATGTCGGGTTCGGCGGAGACGGTTCCATCGGGCTCGATTCGGAGTCCGCTCCTGGCTTCGATCCGGGGCGTCCGCTCGATGGTTACGAGACGTGCGTCGATTTCGCCGCGACGGCCCGCGAGGCGGAACACCTCGTACGGCCCGATCGCGTCGAGTTCGTCGAAACCCTCGAAGAGGAGAATGTCGATCCGCATATCGGGTGTTCTCGTGGGGGGATTATAGCTGTAGCTGGGTGAGATTCGGGGAGACTCGAAGACTGGGCGAACGCCGATCAGTCCGGAAGCTCGTGCTCGAAGAGCCGGTCGCCGGTCTCCTCGCAGACGACGGCGACGACCGTACTTGAGCTACAGCAGGATTTGACGGTCTCTTCGGTCAGTTCGACGCCCCCTTCCGCGGTCGGGCACGTTTCGAGAAACATCCTGACGCCGTTGAGAAGCCGACCCCGCTGTTTCGAATCGTACCCGTGCCACTCCTCGAGGCGCGATTCGAGCGGCCCGCTCGCGGCGACGTCGGCGACCAACGCGGCGTGGGAGGGCCACATACCGGCGTTGTACCGCGGCCCATCGCCGATCGCTTCCGTCCCGAAACGCAGCGCGTACGCCCCCTCGTCCCGTTCGAGGAGTTCGAACGCCTCCGGATCGGCGTCGAAGCCGAACGCCTCGACGGTCGTCCCGGTGTCGATCCCGGCGTCGAGGACCGATTCGATCGCGTCGAGCCATTCGGTTTCGAACGCCGCCGTCAAACAGAGATCGTCCCGATCCTCGCACGGTTCGAGAATGTCGGCGTCGACGAGGTACCCCTCGAGATCGGTCGGGAACGGTACCGATTCGTCCGTATCGGAATCGTCGTCCGTAGCGATATCGGTAGTGGCGTCGGTCGCGTTGGACCCCTCGGCGTCGGTAACGGCATTCGTACTGTCGGACCGGTCGCGTTTTCGGGCGGAAGAAGGACCGTCGGTCGACGGCGACGCGGCCAACCCGGTCGCGAGAGCGGGGTCAGGGTCCTTTCCGAACCACCGGAGCACCGACGGCGGGAGGTACCGTTTCGTCAACTCGGGGGTCCCCGGAACCAGATATCCGCGGAGGTAGATCAGCGCGATCGAACAGGCGAGGACGAGTGCCCCGGCGAACCTCGATCGCCTCGCGATCAGCCACCCGAGAACGATCGCGAGGAGCAGATTCACGGCGGTACACGGCAGACACCGATTCTCGCCGGTGTACTCCGGTTGACCTAACGTATCGGCGAGTTCGCGTATCATTCGGCTAGTAGTCGGTCCCCGTCCGTCTTTTGTGTTCCGGGCCGCAAGGGCCAGCTCGACCCGGACGGAGACGAATTGAACACTGAGTCGAAAGGAGGGATTATATATGTTATATGCGGTGTACGAATATGCGAGTATCCAGTGGCGTCTCGGGTCTTGATTCACTCGTCGGGGGCGGGTTGCCGGCCGGTCGGCTCTACGTGCTGTCTGGACCGCCCGGGAGCGGGAAGACGACCCTTTCGACGCAGTTTCTCGTCGAAGGGGCCAGGCAGGGCGAGGAGTGTCTGTTCGTGAGCATGCACGAATCCCGCCAGGACATCGTCGAGGACATGTCGGGATACGAGTTCGGGTTCGATCGGGCCGTGGAGACGGATCGGTTGACGTTCGTCGACGTGTTCTCCTCCGAGGGGAAACGACTCTTTCGACCGCCGGGGAAACACCGCGACGCGTCGGGTCTCATAAACCGACTCACCAGTTTCATCGACTCGAACGGGATCGATCGGGTCGTCATCGATTCGACGATGCTGTTGGAACACTTCCTATCCGACGCCGAGAGCAACACGATACAGTTTCTCACGTCGTTAAAGCGAACCGACGCGACGATCGTGTTGATCTCCGAGATGACGGATCCGTCGGCGTACGCCGACGAACACTACCTCGCCCACGGGGTCGTCTTCCTGCACAACTTCCTCGAAGACGGCGGAATGCAGCGGGGCGTACAGGTGCTGAAGATGCGTGGGACGGCGATCGACACCGACATCCACGACGTCTCGTTCGGTAGCGACGGGCTGTCGGTCGGCACGAAGCGGGGGCGGTGACGTGTACGAGGATTATTTTGAGGAGGCGTCCGAATACACGACTCAAGAGGCCCTCGATCGAGCGTACGCGCTCGGCGTCGAGTCGGTCTGCGGCGATCCCGACGACGGCGCGTACGAACGCCTCAAAGAGCGGTCCCCCGACACGTACGACAAGAGCATCGTCGAACTCGCCTACGACGAGGGTCGGGCGAAAGCGCTCGAGCTCGAGGCAAACGAGGAGGACCACGAGGAAATCTGGGAGCGCCTCGTGAAGACGGCGCTCGAATCGGAGGCGACCGACCGAACCGATTCCCCGAACGAGCGTCCCGAGTTACTCTCGGGACCGGACGAGATCGGACCGGCGGCGGGACTGCCGGAGCATCTCGACCTCCCGTCGTTTTTGCGGCGGTAGCGTCGAAACCGGTCGGTATTTGGGCGACGATTCCGTTCGCTAGCCCATGAAGCGCAGGGGACTCTTTCTCTCGATCGGCGCGATCGGCTCGACGGCCGGGTGTATCGGTCTGGAACCGTTCGAAAGCGACGGGTCGGACGGCGAGTATCTCGATGCGCGCGGAACGATGGAGATCACGATCGAGGGATCGTCGGTCGATCTAACGCGGGATCGGTTCCAGGCCGAACACGCCGAAGACTCCGCGCTGGCGTTTCACCTTCACGACTCCGACGAGTACTGGTACATGGAGGCACGCGAGCCGGTGTCGTTCGCGGCGGCGATCGATCACATACCCCACTTCGAGTACGCGAACGAGGGCGGCGAGCACGTTCTCACGTACGAATCCACCTACGACGCACGCGATCCGGACACGGAGATCACGTTCCGGGTCGACGGCGAGCGCGTCGAGCCGACCGAGTACGTACTCGAGGACGGCGACCACCTCGAAGTCGACGTCACGACCGACGCGTAGACACGATCGGCGGGTGTCAGGCCCACGCGTTGAGTTCGTCCTCGACGGAGACCGAATCGCCGATCCGTATCGTCTCGCCCCCCTGGACCTCCGGGACTTTCGTGATGAGCATGACAGCGTAAAAGTGCCGGAATGCGTCCGCGTCCACCCACGTCGGGAGCGTTTCTTTCCGGCGTTCGACGAACCGCCGTCGGAACCCCTCGATCGACTCCCCCGTGTCCGGGTCCCGGGTGGGAACGACACATCGCGCGCAGGCCTCGGCTCCCTCGAACCGGACGCCGCTGATCTCGAATTCGGACGGTCCCTCGCCGAGGAACCGATCCTCCCAGAACGGGGGGACGTCGCCGATCTCGAGATTGGGACGGAAGCGGCGGCGAGCACCGTCGGGGGTCATCCCGTCGAACCACGACGCCACCTCCTCGAGCGTTTCGGTGGCGATGACGGACGGTCCGAGCGCCGTACGGTCGACGAACGATGGCGGTTCCCGACGACGTAACTCGATCGGTTCGTCGGCAAATTCGCCGAACCACTCGCTAGCGGCTTCCCGTTCGTCGGTCAAATCGAAGCGGTACGTATCACCGGTATCGCGTACCGAGAGTGCGAGCGTGTTCGTTTCGGGGTCGAACGTCGTGGAGAGCTCGTGGAGTCGATCGATCTGCTTTCCGTTTCGCGTCTCTCCCGCGGGATCGACCATCGCATACTCGCGATCTCCCGCCAGCGTCCCCGCCCCCGTGAGACGGGCCGCTTCCGCGTCCATCGCGTCGAGTCCCTTGACCGGGTAGATGCGAATATTCTCGAGGTGAGCCATGAGGCCCGTTTCGAGGGACGCGTGCTAAAAGCTAGTCGTTGGAGATGCCCACAGATTCGGAAGGTGGTTTTCCCACCGTATAGAAAGATAGTAAGACCATCATCGAGCTCGATACTATCGATTTCGACAGTTCCCATTCCCGGGGGCGATAGCGCCAGCCCCGCTCGTCACGCGAGCGGTATACACACTGCGCGTCGACTATGGGAGAGGGGATCGAAATGGACTCGACGATAGTTCGAATTCCTCGTGAGCGATAGCTCCCCCTGATCGGTCGTTAGCCGTACATTAGTACAGTCTCCATTCCGACCTTTGGATTCCGACCCGGGGACGTTTTGATATAGCATTATAGAGTTTATCTCCGTTTCGACGCCACACGAGGCGCTTTTGCCCGTGCGGGCACTAGAGCCGTCGAGATGGTCCAGAACGTCGCCACGCGCATGGTCGA
>CAZLHT010000063.1:2371-7263 GCA_964559185.1 uncultured Natronomonas sp. | reverse complement strand
GGAGGTTCGCTTCGGGATGTAATAGAGAACTCCGACGACCGTGACGGCGAACAGCGGAACCAGCGCGGCGAATCCGAATCGCCACCCGATCGCGGCGGCGAGCACGCCAGCGCCCGCCGGCAAGAGAGCGTTACCGACGTTGCCGAAGGCCTGACTGAAGCTCACCGCGGTCGTCCGTCTGTCCGGGTAGACGTCCGAGAGGACCGTCACTCGCGTCGTCCCGTACAGTCCGGTTCCGAGGCCGAGCAGAACCGTCGCCAGGACGAACACGGCGAATATCGGCGCGAGGACGATCGCCAGCACGGCACCGAGCGTTGAAAACACGCTCGCGAAGACGACGGCCCGTTCGCCGAACCGGTCGGCGACGATGCCGCCGACGAACTGCATCGACGCGTACGAGACCCAGATCGCCGACAACAACAACCCCGCCCTCGTGTAATCGATCCGGAACTCGGCCATCACCTCCGGGAGCAGCGCGGGGTAGACGATTCGAATGCCGAGCGTGAGGAACCAGCCGACAGATATCGTGAGGAGTATCGGTCCCTTCCCGTCCTCCCAGAGCGCGCGAAACGTCTTTTCCACCCGGTCGCGTACCGACGAATTCATCGATGCGTTCGTACTCGTGGACACGTTTTTCACTCTGAGCGCGGGGGGTGATCGACGCGTCGACGTTTCGCCGTCAGGGCCTTCGCCGTCGGCGTGCGTTCGCAGATAGGACCGTCATCGCTCGAAGTTCGAAGGTTCATACCTGTCGCTGTCTCGGATGTATGAAATACGTTACCTTTCTTCGTTCCCTTTCGTTCCTCGTCTCAATCTCATCCTTTACCACGCTTCCCTCCGAAACACCCGATCTCGATGGGATGATCCGACGACATACAACATTTATTGCACCCGGCGGGGAACCGACGCGATACGATTCGAAAGCGTGAGAGGCAATCTCATCGCGGATCGAGACGCGGCCGACCGTGAGTCGCGCGATCATCCGAGCAGATTTCCGGCGTCACCGATATGAACTGCACCGTTACCGTGGTCCGACAAAAACGGCGGCCGACCCGACCCGACGGACGATCGGGCGGGCGGGTCGAATAATCGATGTCGACGACCGATACCGGTAGGAAGGCCTCAAATGCTCTGGATCCGCTCCGTGGGCTCTGGAGCGAGGGACGCGGGACGATCCTCCTCGTCGTCTCGGTCGGCTGGCTGGTGAGCATCGGTGTCCGCCTCGTTTACCCCGCGCTGTTGCCGTCGATTCGGGCGGACCTCGAGTTCGATCTGACAGCCGCTGGCCTGGTCGTCACCCTCCTTTGGGTGGGGTATGCGCTTGTGCAGTTCCCCGGCGGCCTCCTCGCCGATCGGTTTGGCGAACGAGCCGTTCTCGTCTCGAGCACCGCGCTGACCGGTGCGGGTATCGGAATCGTCGTCCTCTCGAGTGGACCGGTGTCATTCCTGCTCGGAACGATCGCCACCGGGTTCGGCTCCGGGCTCTACGCCACGACGAGAGCGACCGTCCTCTCGGACGTCTACCCGGAGCGATCCACAACTGCGCTGGGATTCATCCAGGCGTTCGGCAACGTCGGCACGACCGTCCTCCCGCCGATCGCCGGGTTTTTGACCGTCATGGTGAGCTGGCGACTCGGTCTCGGCTATCTGCTCCCGATCGCATTCGGCGTCGCTATCGTCCTCTGGCTCGTCGTTCCGCCCCGGACCTCCGGCGGGGACAGCGCCGTCGGACGGCTCTCGCGGGAAACGTTCGACGACCTCAAATCCGGACTCGGCGAGAGCCACATCGTTCTCGTGACGATCAGTATGTTCCTCGCTTCGGTCGTCTACCAGTCGTTCACCGGCTTTTATCCGATCTATCTGGTCCTTGAGAAGGGATTCAGCTCGGATCTGGCGGCGCTTTTGTACGGCGGGTTTTTCGCGATCGGAATCCTCCTCCAGTTGGTTTCGGGATCCAGCGGCGATCTGATCGGGATGCGGTGGACGCTCGTCGTCTCGCTCGCCGTCGCGACCGTCGGCCTCCTCTTGCTCCCCCTTGTCGATCATTTATCCGCAATCGTCCTGCTCTCCGTGCTCTTGAGCGCCCAACTCGCGTACTGGCCGGTCGTGACCGCCTACACTATCGAAGTGATGCCGAACGAGATGCAGGGGACGGGTTTCGGACTCGTCCGGACGATCTATCTCTTCTTGGCGTCGGGCGGATCGATCGTCGTCGGTCGACTCGGCGACGCCGGAATGCTCGACACCGCCTTTCTGTTGCTCGCCGTCATCACCGGTGTGGCGCTGTCGCTCTGTTGGTTCCTCCCCGAGCCCTGATCGCCCTTCGGCGACAGCTCCGTCGCTCGATTCGGGGGACACGACGGCGAGCGAACCTTGATAACGCGTCTCGCTCAAGAGCGAGCCATGCTTTCCGAGTTCGAACGAAAGCGAATCGACGTCGGTGACGCGGAAATTCACCTCGTGCTGGCCGGCGACGGTCCGCCGGTGTTGCTCTTACACGGATTCCCGCAGACCCACGTCGCGTGGCACGAGATCGCCCCGAAACTGGCCAACGAGTACACCGTCGTCGCCCCCGATCTCCGTGGCTACGGCGACAGCGTCGGCCCGTCGGAGCCGACGGCGGCGGATTACACTCACCGCCGGATGGCCGAGGACATGGTCGTCGTCATGGAACAGCTCGGGTACGACGCTTACGATGTCGTCGGTCACGACCGCGGCGCGCGAATCGGCTATCGATACGCGCTGGATCACCCCGATCGGGTTCGACGCCTCGCGGTGCTCGACATCGTGCCGACGCTCGAGACGGCCGAGCGGATGGATTGTGAGAGCGCGAAGGGACGGTACCACTGGCTGTTTCTTGCTCAGCCGTACCCGATACCCGAGACACTCATCGACGGCGCGTCAGATTTTTACCTCGAGCATCTACTCGAGAGTTGGGCGGCGGCGGGCGAGGAACTCGACCCGGACGCGATCGACGAGTATCGTCGCTGCTATCGCAAGAACTCCGTCGTTCGGGCCAGCTGTGAGGATTATCGGGCCGGGCTCGGTCCCGACCTGGAGCACGATCGAGCCTCCCGTGAGGCGGACGAAACGATCGAGTGTCCGCTTCTTGTGCTATGGGGCGATGTCCGCGATCGTGATTCGTTCGACATCCTCGAAATATGGGAACCCTGGGCGACCGATATCCGAGGGCGGCCGCTGCCCTGCGGACACTTTCTCATGGAGGAAGCGCCCGAAGAAACGCTTCGAGAGATACGTTCGTTTCTGGCGTGATCGAACCGATTTCGGCGTGAATCGGGCTCACTCGCCGGCGCGGCGGAGGATCTCCTCGGCCCGAGAGAGCACCGGTGCGTCGATCATCTCGCCGTCGTACTCGAAGACGCCCTTGTCGCCGGCCGCATCTCGCGCTTCGAGGACGCCGTTCGCCCACTCGATTTTCTCCTCGGAGGGGGTGAACACGTCATTGATCGTCTCGATCTGATTCGGGTGAATCGCCGCCTTGCCGTCGTAGCCATAGTTGAGCGCCTGCTCCGAGTCGGCTCGCAGCCCCTCTGTGTTTCCGAGATCGGTGTAGACCGTATCGAGTGCGTCGATGCCGGCGGCCGACCCCGCGACGGCGATCCGGGCGCGAGCGTACGAGAGGTAACTCCGGTCGTCGAGTTCGACGATTCCCATGTCCGCGGTGAAGTCTTCCGCGCCGAAAACGACGCCCGTGAGCTCCGGATAGGCGGCGATTTCTTCGACGCTGGCGACGCCGCCGGCCGTCTCGACCAGTGCGACGATTCCCGAGTCGAGTCCCGTCGATTCGAACCGATCGGACACCGCCCGTAGCTCATCGATGCTCTCGATCATCGGGACGAGGACGCGGTCGGGCGGCACTTCGGTGTCGGCCAGCGCGGCGATATCCTCGTCGCCGCCCACTTCGAGCGCGTTGATTCGGACCCACACATTCGGTTCAGAATTGCCGCTCTCGGCGAGCGCGTCCGGTACCGTTTCGCGGGCAATTTCCTTGTTCGCCCGCGAGACAGCGTCTTCGAAATCGAAGATGATGACATCCGACTCCATCGACATCGCCTTTCGCATCATCTCGAGTTCGTCGCCCGGCGTGAAAAGGGCCGATCGTGTTGCCATGGCGAAAGGGAGACCGAATCAACCAAAAAGCTTCGCGTCCGTCTCCCCGACGGCCGATCAGCGCCGCCGGAGAAGATACCTTTAACTGTCCGTCAGTCGCGGTCGTGACTGTGTCTTTCAGCATCACCGATTGGCGATACACCGTCGGTGTCGTGACCGGCGGTCACCTCTTTTCGCACTTTTATCTGCTCGCGTTCCCGCCGCTTTTCCCGGCACTTCGCGCCGAGTTCGGGCTCAGCAACGCCGCGCTCGGCGTGTTGATCTCGGTGATTTCGATCGGACTTCTCTTACAACTGCCGGTTGGCGAATTCGTCGATCGCTTCGGCGCGAAGCTCGTCTTCGTCGCCGGGGTCGCTCTCACCGCCGCCGGGGTTGGACTCGCCGGATTGGCGACCTCCTACCTGTGGCTCATCGCCGGTGCGGTCGTCTCCGGTGTCGGACAGTCGGCGTTTCACCCGGCGGATTACGCGCTGTTGGACGCGGTGACGACCGAGGAGAACAAGGGCAAGAGCTTCGGCGTCCACAGCTTCGGCGCCTACGTCGGCTTCGCGATCGCCCCGCTCGTCGTCGGCGGTATCGCCCTGTGGACCGACTGGCGTCTCGCGCTCGTCGCCGTGGGCGCTGCCGGGGTGCTCTACGCCGCCCTCGCGCTTTTCACGCTGGATCCGGCGTACCGTCGACAACTGGACGAGACACCGCGAACGAGTGAGGACGACGCCACGCTCGGAGAGACGCTCTCGACGCTCTGGAACCCGACGGTC
>CAZLHT010000063.1:0-2271 GCA_964559185.1 uncultured Natronomonas sp. | reverse complement strand
ATCGTCTCCGTTGTCGGCTTCGCGGTCGTGGGTTTTTTCATGGGGATTGCCTACCCCTCCCGCGATCGTCTGGTGAGCCGATATACCCCCGCCGGTTCGACGGGGAAAGGCTTCGGACTCATCTTCACTGGCGCGTCCGTCGGGGGGCTCCTCAGCCCTGCGCTACTCGGCGTGGTCATCGATACGACGGCCGTGACGGTCGCGTTCGTCCTCGTCGGTGCGTTCTTTCTCGCCGCCGGATTCGTCGTCTTCGCGTTACGTTTCCCGGCAAGGCGTTCGGACCCGACGGTACCGAGCCACGGTGATTGAACGATTTTCACTCATCCCCGGTGTCTTTGTATGGTAATGGGCGTGCGCGACTTCACGTATGGTGACCGCTCCGTTGGGCGAGATGGCTCCGTTCGATACCGCTCGGCGGCGGCCGTCGTTCGGGGAAAACGCTTCCATCGTCCACCTTAACCAGGGATTCGAGAGGGAACGGGCTACGACGAGGACGAACTGTTGGGTCGAGACTAGACGATTCTTGGTGGGTTCGAACACCGATTCGAAGACGATAGCGGCGCTTCGAACGGCGATCGATCGTGGCGAGCCGTTTTTGGATGACTTTTTGGCGTACGATTCCGGCGGCGAGCCGCTTCGGACACGGGTGGAGACGTTCCCGACCGATGACGACGGGCGAGCCACTCTCTTCGTTGGATTCCAGCGCGAATTCGCGAATCGGGATGTTCTCGACCGATCCCTGTGAGGCACCCTCGATTCCGCCGCCGCGCCCGGAAATAGACTCGACCGTTCGAGCGGAAACCCTCGGCGTACCGTCGCCGTCGGTCACTCAACACAACAATCAAGTCGGCAGGTCGCAAACAGCCATATCGAAATGGGAGAAGCTCCACTCGAAGACATTACAGTCATCGATTTTACCCAAGTGCGTGCGGGCCCGTGGTCGACGCAGATCCTGGGCGAACTCGGGGCCGAGGTGATCAAAATCGAGCGCCCCGGAACGGGCGCTCGCGAACGGACGTCCGATCCGAAACAGGCCGGATTTAGCGCCGAACATCTCTCTCGAAACCGCAACAAAAAGAGCGTCGTGATCGATCTGAAATCCGATCGCGGCCGCGAAATTGCACGGGATCTCACGCGCGATGGTGACGTCGTCGTCGAGAATTTCGGTCCGGGAGCGATGGATCGACTCGGGCTGGGCTATGAGACGCTCTCGGCGGACAATCCCGAACTGATCTACGCCTCCATAAAAGGATACGGAGAGAAAGGCCCCTCCGCGCACAAGAAGGGCGTCGACCTCATCATGCAGGCCGAGGCCGGGATCATGAGCGTGACCGGTCCCGAAGGCGGCCCGCCGGTGAAGGTCGGACAGGCGATCGGCGACATCGGTGCCGGCCTCTACAACGTCATCGGCATCCTGACGGCGCTTTACGCCCGCGAACGGACCGGCGAAGGACAGAAGTTCTCCACGAATCTCTTCGGGACGATTATCTCCTTCCTCGAGGAGTATCTCCCCAGATACGGGATGACGGGCGAGAACCCAACGCCCTACGGTCGCCGTCATCAGACGACGGTCCCCTACGAGGTGGCCGAAACCAAGGACGGCTACATCGCCTTCTGGCCCGCCGGCGGCGAGGAAGGCTGGAAACGGTTCGCGACCGAGGTCATCGGCAGTGAAAAACTCCTCGAGTACGATTCGCCGGCCAAACGGCAGCGGAACTACGTTCCGATCGCCGCCGAGATTCATCCCGTGCTAAAAGAGAAGACGACGGAGGAGTGGATGGATATCTTCGACGAGCACGACTGGCCGAATGGCCCGCTCAACGAGGTCGGCGACGTTGTCGAGCACCCCCAGGCCCGCGAACTCGAGTACGTTCAAGAGTTCGAACACGAACACGCCGGCGAGGTCATCCTCCACGGCCACCCGCTTCACTTCTCGGAAAGCGAACCGCGGTTCGAACACGGCTCGCCGAAACTCGGCGAACACACCGAGACGGTGCTCAAATCGCACCTCGGTATCGACGCCGAGGAAACCGAGATGCTCCGCGACGAGGGCGTCGTCGAGTAAAAACGAGTTTTATTTTTGCCGAGATTACGGAAATGCGAGGAGAACGCCGCGCGCTTCAGCGCGGGGAGGAAGTCAATTGCCTTCGAACTCGGGCTCTCTGCCTTCGGAGAACGCCTGGACGCCCTCCTCGTGATCTCGGCTGTCGAAGGCGGCCTGACGCATATCGTTGCCCCACTCGATCTCCGCGTCGGTGAGTTCTTCCTTTT
>CAZLHT010000062.1:0-7343 GCA_964559185.1 uncultured Natronomonas sp. | reverse complement strand
CTCTCCGAACGTCCGGAACGGGAGATCTACTCCTACGGTCGGACGAGCCCACCCTTCGCGAACGACAGCGAGAACGTCCGGAATCGGAACGATTTCTCGAATCTACGGGCCGATACGCCGGAGGCGAAACTCGAGGTCATGGATCAGTTCGACATCGACCGAGCCGTTCTCACGCCGGGACAGAACGTCCACCTCGCCGGGGTGAACAACGACGACGCCGCGGCCGCGCTGGCGGCCGCCTACAACGACTGGGTGCTGGACACGTTCCTCGACGAGGACGATTCGATCTACGGGACGCTCTCGATCGCGCCGCAAAAGCCCGAAGAGGCGGTTCGAGAGATCGAACGGATGGCTGACGAACCGAACATCGTCGGCGTGCAGTTTCCCGTCACGGGATTGGTCCCGCCCGCAGGACACCGGATCTATCTGCCGATCTACGAGGCGGCGGCCGAACACGGGCTTCCGATCGTCATGCACGGCGGTAACAGCAATTCCCAGGGCGTGTTTCCGGTCCAACGAAAGTGGAGCGAGACGTTCCTGGAGGACCACGCCTTCACGTTTCCCGCCGGCATCATGTGGCAGCTAATCACCGTTGTCATGCGCGGAATTCCCGAGCGATTTCCCGACTTGGAGTTCGTTCTTCAGGAGGCCGGCGTCGAATGGCTTCCGTGGATGATGTGGCGTCTGGACGATCACTACCTGCAGGTGTCGTTCGACGCACCGATGCTCCAAAAGCCTCCGAGTGAGTACATCAAAGAGCAGTTTTTCGTCACGACGCAGCCGCTCGGGCATGTCGACAATCCCCGACACATGGCGATGGCGTTGGAGTTGGCCGGCGGGGCCGACACTGTCATGTTCGCCTCCGATCACCCCCATCCCGATTTCGATACCCCCGAAGAGCTCTTCGAGAACCTTCGATCGCACTTCGAGGCCGACGAAATTCGTCGCATGATGGGCGAGACGGCCGCGGCGGTGTTCGGGACCTGATATGGTAGAGCGCCACGAGGTCGCGAAAACGGCCGATTTCGAGCACGACGGGGACCGGGTGTTCGTCGAAATCGACGAACTCGAAGTCGCCGTCTTTCGGATCGACGGCGAGTTCCACGCGATCGTGAACTACTGCCCACACCAGGGGGCGCCGCTCTGTGAGGGGGAGTTGACCGGAGAGAGCACTGTCGACGAGGACTGGAACTGGACCTACGACGAGGTTGAAAGACACGTCCGCTGTCCGTGGCACGGGTGGATGTTCGACGTGACGACGGGCCGAAGCACCGGCTCCAAGAAATATCGAATGCCGACCTACGATGTCGGCGTCGAGGACGGGATGGTCTACGTACTTCGGTGAACGAAGACGGTTCGGGCTCAACGCTCTCTGCCGGTATCGGAAGCGAGTTCTTCGAAGAAGTCGTACGCACGGGTGATCTGCTCGTCTTCTCCGTACCGGTGGCGCGTGTACCCGACGAACTGCCGAAGCAAGCCCGCGAAGGCTAGCGGCATCCCTGTCTCGTCCCCGAACGCCGATAGTTGACGGAGATCCTTTTCCATGAGGTGAATTGGTGCGCCAATGTCGTACTCGCCCGCCGTGATGCGCATCAGTTTGTGCTCCGTGGCGCTGTTTCGTCCGCTGCCGTGATTGATTGCGTCCAGCAAGGGTTCTATCTCGAGACCGACCTCCGAAGCGAACACGGCCGCTTCCGAGGAGACGTACAATGCGGTATAGGAGAGGTAGTTGTTCAGCAGTTTCGCCGTGTGGCCATGCCCCGGGTCGTCGCCCACGTGGGTCACCGCCCCCGAGAACGTCTCCAGTAATTCTCGCGTATCCTCGAAAACGGCTGGATCGCCGCCGACCATTGTCGAAAGCGATCCCTCCTCGGCACCGATCCGACCGCCGCTGACCGGCGCACCGAGTACGGCCACATCCTTATCGTCGAGTCTTTCCGCGATCGCCGCCGTCGTCAGGGGATTCGAGGTCGTCGTGTCGACTAACATCGTCCCCGGCTCGAATCCGTCGACCGTCTCCTCGACGAGGGTGGACACCTCCGTCGCTCCGGGAAGCGAGAGAAAGACGACCTCCGCGCCGGCGATCGCTTCTTCCGGGTTCCTCGCTGGAGTTGCCCCGGCGTCCGCGAGCCGTTCGATGGCCTCTCCGTCGATATCGAACCCGGTGAGGTCGTGTCCGGCGTCGATGAGGTGTTTTCCCATCGGGTTCCCCATCGTGCCGAGCCCGATGAATCCGACTTCTGTCATACGGTGGTCTCGCCGGATGCGTTCATGAGTCTTGGGGCGTCAGTCTTTCGCCAGACATACCACAGTAACGAGGCGGTCGATGCCATTAATTACCCGCCCGCATGAGTGATTGGGTATGCGAGTACTCGTCACCGGCGGACACGGATTCATCGGTGCGCACATCCTCAAACAACTCGTCGAACGTGGCCACGACGTCACGAACCTCGACATCTCGGATCCGTCACCCATCTCCGCCGAAGTCGCGGACGATGTGACGTTTCTCACCGGCGATATCACCGATCCGGCCGACGTTTATAACGCGGTCGTCTCGGCCGATCCCGATCGGATCGTCCACATGGCGGCGCTGCTCGGTCGTCCCTGTGAGACCGACCCTCGGCGCGCCTTCGAGGTGAACGTCGATGGAACGCTCAACGTCTTCGAAGCCGCCGTCACGTGCGACGTCGAGCGGGTCGTCGCGGCCGCGAGCATGGAAGTGTACGGTCGGATCGACGACGGCCGCGATCGGCTCACCGAGGACGCGCCACGCCGTCCGACTAACGTCTACGGAATGACGAAATACGCGCTCGAATACCTCGGATCGACGTATCGACAGCAACACGATCTCGAATTCGCCGCGATGGAACCGGCCCACGGGCTCGGTCCGGACCGCCTCCGTGGCAACGTCGACGACGCCTTCGTCGTCAAAGCCGCGGTCGCAGGCGTGCCGTTCTCAGTTCCGGCGTTCGATTATCCCTACGAGGTTATCTACATCGAGGACGAAGCCCGCGCGTTCGTCGAAACGGTTCTCGCGGACGACCTGTCTCACGATCGCTATCTGGTCGGCTCCGGCGAGCAGGTGACGCTCGCCGAGTTCGTCGAACTGGTCGACGAGCGCGTCGACAGCGCCGACCTCGACTTGCTTCCACCTGAAGGTGGGATGCAACTGGACAGTAAGCCGCCGATCGACGCGACCCGGCTTCGAACCGATACCGGCTGGGAGACGACGCACGGTATCGAGGACGCGATTGACGCGTACGTCGAGTGGCTGAACGCGAACCCGAAATCGTGGTCGTTCGATCCCGCAGCAGCACCGTGGGAGTAACACCTCGACGAACCGACTGAAGATAGTCACGATAGTCGACTCCCTCTCGTCTCAGATGAACCGATTCCGCATCGATACCGGGCGAATCGACGCGGGGTAAAGAACTATGTGCTAGCGATGAACGGAGTAGAACGATGATCGAATCGATACCGCTCGCCGAGACGGCCGAACGCCTCCGTCGGGATGAGACGGACCTCGAAACATACGTCGACGACGTGTGCGATCGCCTCGATCGAGTCGATCCGGGGCTTCGGGCGTTTGTTCCCGAGTCGGATCGACGCGGACGACTCTCCGACTCCGTCGATCGTCTCGAATCGCCCCAGGAGGGGGAGCGTTCGCCGCTTTACGGCGTTCCCGTCGGCGTCAAAGACATCTTCCACGTCGACGGATTGACGACTCGGGCGGGAACTGCCGTGCCACCGGAACTCTTTCAAGGCCCCGAAGCGTCGGTCGTCTCTACGTTTCGCGACGCTGGCGCGATCGTTCTCGGCAAGACCGTCACGACCGAGTTCGCGGGCAAAGCGCCGGGACACACGCGGAACCCACACGATTTGGAACACTCACCGGGCGGCTCCTCCAGCGGCTCGGCGGCGGCGGTCTCGGCGGGGCTGTGTCCCCTCGCACTCGGCTCCCAAACCGGCGGATCGGTGATTCGGCCGGCCGCCTTCTGCGGTATCGTCGGCTTCAAGCCGAGCTTCAAACGGATTCCGAGAGAGGGGGTCCTTCCTGTGGCGCAATCGCTCGACCACGTCGGCCTGTTCACGCAGGATCTCGAGGGGATGGATCTCGCCGCTTCGATCGTCTGCGAGAACTGGGAAACGACCGCCCCCGACGACGACCCGGCGCTCGGCGTCCCCGAAGGCCCCTACCTCGAAAGCGCGTCCGATCGGGCGCTCGGGGCCTTCGACTCCCAACTCGAGCGGCTCAAGGAGTCCGGATACGAAATCCGGCGAGTATCGATGTTCGAGAACTTCGAGGAAACGGATACGCTACGGGGAAAGGTCCACGAGGCCGAACTCGCGATAAACCACGAGGAGTGGTTCGACGAGTACGAGCCATTCTACAGAGGTTCCACCGCAGAACGGGTGCGGAGCGGTCGAGCCGTGACGATCGACGAACTTCTCGAGGGCCGGCGGGTGATCGAACGACGACGACCAACGATCGAGGCGGCGATGGACGAACACGGCGTCGATATCTGGATGTCACCGGCCGCGCCTGGGACCGCCCCCGATACGATCTCCAGTACGGGCGATCCCGTGATGAACCGCCCGTGGACCGATTCGGGGATGCCGGCGATCACGCTTCCGGTCGGCGAAATCGATGGGCTTCCGATCGGGCTGCAGTGTGTGACCCGGTACATGGAAGGCGAACGGCTGCTCGGGTGGACGGAGGACCTCCTCGCGGCGTTTTGAGCGTTAGAGGATTCGACGTTTTCGTGCGTTTTGACCGGTTTTCAGACGGCGAGCACGTATGCCGTGAGATCCCAACTCGTCAAGCGACCAGCCATCCCTCTACGGGTCGATACATGGACGCACGTGTCGATGATCAGGTGACGGCCGATCGAGTCATGATCTGAGCCGTTCTGGGGGAGTCACTCGAAACCGGGGGTTTTCCACGCGTCCGGAGCGATACCCAGTCGACGGACTAGGGGAGGGTACGCGACCGAGATCGCGAGAAGGAGCAGTATCTCGATCCAGAATCCCAACTCGCCCACGGTCCACCGTATCCCTCCAACGACGAGGACCAGCAGCGCCAACAGCGCGAGATAGTGCGGAACGAGTTCGACGAGGCGTTCGAAATCGATCATACCGGGGGTTTTCGTTCGACCGATAAAACGCTTCGCGAACGTTCGACCTCTCGCCGATACAAAGAACTACTTATCGGACCTGTCTACCCGTCTTCAATGTCCGCTCGATCCGATTTCGTCCTCGGCGTGCGCGACGTCTCACCCCTCCTTTTGGGATACATTCCGTTCGGTATGATTACGGGTATCACCGCGGTGGGGATCGGAATGTCGTCCATTGAGGCGATCGCGATGTCGACGTTTATGTTCAGTGGCGGGGCCCAACTCGCCGCCGTCGAACTTATCGCCCAACCCGCCCCGGCCGCGGTGATCATCGTCACCGCGTTGATGATAAATCTCCGATTTTCGATGTTCAGCGCCGGGCTCGCGCCGCATTTCCGATCGGTTTCCCACCCGTGGAAAATGGTCTCGGGATTCCTTCTCTCGACGCCGAGTTTCGTCCTCTCGACCTCTGCGTTCGAAACCGACCCCTCGTTGAGCCGTCGCTGGTATTATCTGGGAACTGGGCTTCCGATCTGGGTGGTTTGGGTGATTTCGACAGTCGTGGGCGTCGTCGTCGGCGCGCGCGTTCCGTCGGAACTCCAGCTCGATTTCATCATTCCGCTCGTGTTCATCGTCCTGTTGTTCAAACTACTCGAGGACCGAGCGGCGTGGGTCGCGGCCGGTGTTGCCGGCCTGTTGGTCGTCTTTGGGGATTTCGTACCGTTGAATCTCGGATTGATACTCGCATCGCTCGGCGGGACGGCCGCTGGATTGCTCGCGGATCGACGGTGGTTCTCGTGAGCGACGCTCCCCTTCCTCTAGACCTCCTCTGGTCGATCATCGGAATCCTTGGGATCGGCACGTTTCTGATCAGAGTCTCGTTTCTCGAACTGTTCGAATTATTTGAGGAGATCCCCGACTGGCTCGAAGACGCGCTTCGGTTCATCCCCGTTGCCGTGCTCGCAGCCATCGTGTTACCGCACATGGTGACGCTCGATGCCACACTCTCGATATCCATCGTCGAGCGAAAGTTACTCGCGGGGGCCGTCGCCGCGATCGTCGCGTGGCGGACAGAGAACATGCTGGCGACTATCGCGGTCGGAATGGGGATCCTGTGGGGAGTCACGTTCGCGCTCTGAAACGGATCTCATCCGCGTCGGTCCCAACCACTTTAAGCCTCGACTCGAAGGACGCCCATCGATGTCCGTCACCCTCATCAACGAATCGAATCGACCGCACGTCGCGCACCTCCGAATCGACTTCAACGATTTGAACCTGCTGACCGTCTCGGAAGCGAAGACCTTCCGCGATCACGTTCTCGAAATCCCGGACGAAGTCGCCGTTCTGACTATCACCGCCGATCGAACCGACACCGATCCGGACGACGTTCGCGGCCTGTCAGCAGGATTGAACCTTGAGTGGGCAAACTCGCTCGGATCCCACGAGGGGCAAGACCTGCTAGATACCCTCTACGAAATGATCGAGGCGGTTCGAGATCTCGACGCGGTCGTTATCTGTGGCTGTGGATCCTACACCCTTGGCGCGGGTTTCGAACTGGCGATGGCCTGTGAGTTCCGCGTCTCAACGAACGACGCCCGACTCGGACTTCCCGAAGTGCACGTCGGTCTTCCGACGGTGATTCACGGCGGATTGTTGACACGTCTTGTCGGGGTACAGACCGCAAACGAGCTCATCTACACGGGGAAGACGCTCTCGGGAACGCGGGCGATGGAACTCGACCTGGTCAACCACGCCGTCGATTCCGGGGAGTACGACACAACGCTCGACGAACTCGTCGAAAAGTTAGCGTCGAAGAGTCCCCGCGTGTTGCAAACACAAAAGCGCGTCATGCGTCGGTTCCGATCGGTCGGTCTCGAACGCGGAATACACGCGAGTATCGGCGATATGGGGCGCGTCTTCGGAACGGACGATCAGCGGGAGGCGATGGACGCGTTTCTGGAGAACCGAGAGCCCGAATTTTGAGAGGAAGTCCTCTCTGAGGTTTCACCTGCGTACAGCCGATTCCCGTCTCGGGGGCAGTACTCGAACTCCGGGTTCCGCGTCGAGAACCCGCAGTGGGGACACTCGAAGAGGGGTCGGGAGTCCGTTTCGGTTTCCTCGTTCCGTCGAAAACAGAAACGGAACGAACGGTACGAAGAGGAAAAACAGTAGGGAGCCGGTGTGGAGGTACAGCAGTACGCTCAATGCGATGCTTGCAGCCGCGAATCC
>CAZLHT010000061.1:0-7448 GCA_964559185.1 uncultured Natronomonas sp. | reverse complement strand
AACGGACCGATACCTACATCGACAAGGACATGTCGATCAACGAGGAGATCGATCGACTGCGTCACTCGGCGACGCGATCGCTTTTGACCCGGGAGGACGTGATCGTCGTCGCCTCGGTGTCGGCGATCTACGGACTCGGCGACCCCGAGAACTACGAGGGGATGGCGATGCGGCTCGAACCCGGGGAGGAACTCGGCCGCGAGGGGCTTTTGAAGCGGCTCGTCGATCTGAACTATGAGCGAAACGACGTCGACTTCCAGCAGGGAACCTTTCGGGTCCGGGGCGACACCGTCGAGATCTATCCGATGTACGGCCGTCACGCCCTCCGCGTCGAATTCTGGGGCGACGAGATCGATCGGATCATGAAGATAGACGTATTGAACGGCGAGATCGTCTCGACGGAACCGGCCACACTCGTCCACCCGGCCGAACACTACTCGATGCCCGAGGAGACGCTCGAACGGGCCATCGGGGAGATCGAGGCGCTGATGGAACGACGGGTGAGCTACTTCGAGCGAGTGGGCGATCTCGTCGCCGCCCAGCGGATGGAAGAGCGGACCACCTTCGACCTCGAGATGCTCGAAGAGACCGGCTACTGTTCGGGCATCGAGAACTACTCGGTTCACATGTCAGATCGGGAATCGGGCGAAGCGCCCTACACGCTCTTGGATTACTTCCCCGAGAACTTCCTGACGGTCGTCGACGAGTCCCACCAGACGATCCCGCAGATCAAGGGCCAGTTCGCCGGCGACAAGTCCCGAAAGGACTCGCTCGTCGAGAACGGCTTCCGGTTGCCGACCGCCTACGACAACCGGCCACTCACATTCGAGGAGTTCGAAGAGAAGACCGACCGGACGCTGTACGTCTCCGCGACGCCGAGCGAGTACGAACGTGAACGCTCCGCACGGATCGTCGAGCAGATCGTCAGACCGACGTACCTCGTCGATCCCGAAATCGAGGTTGCCTCCGCCGAGGGACAGATCGAAGATCTCCTCGAACGGATCGAGGCGATGCCGGAGGGCGAGCGCGTCCTCGTGACGACGCTGACCAAACGGATGGCCGAGGACCTCACGGAGTATCTCGAGGGGGCCGGCGTCAACGTGGCCTACATGCACGACGAAACCGACACCCTCGAACGGCACGAACTCGTCCGATCGCTCCGACTCGGCGAGATCGAGGTGCTCGTCGGGATCAACCTCCTCCGGGAGGGACTCGACATCCCCGAGGTGAGTCTCGTGGCGATCTTAGACGCCGATCAGGAGGGCTTTCTTCGCTCGGAGACGACGCTGGTCCAGACGATGGGACGGGCGGCGAGAAACGTCGACGGGCGGGCGGTTTTGTACGCCGACGAGACGACGGATTCGATGGCCTCGGCCATCGAAGAGACCCGCCGCCGCCGCGAGATTCAAACGGCGTTCAACGTCGAGCACGGCCACGAACCCCGGACGATCGAGAAACCGGTCGGCGAGACGAACCTCCCCGGATCGAAGACCGACACGACCGGCGTCTCCGGGATCGAAGCGGAGACGGCCGACGAGGCCGCAGAACTCGTCGAACGCCTCGAACGGCGAATGGGTGAAGCCGCCGACAACCTCGAGTTCGAACTCGCCGCCGATATCCGCGATCGTATCCGCGAGCTCAGGGCGAGTTTCGAGGAACTCGACGAACCGGAAAAGGGCGTCCCCACGCCCGAGGAAGAGTTCTGATTCGGACGACCGAGGGGGCATTCTCCCTCGCCGTCGCGGTCGTCGGGCTCTCCGAGCTTCCCAATCGCGAACGTCGGAGTCGAGCCGAGAGATCGGTGAAGTGGGTTACGTGTCGGTTCTGGCGGGGTAAATCGTCACCGCGTCCGGGGTGATTCTGATGGGATGCGACCAGATCGTCGTCGAGACGCGAAGCGATTCGTTCTCGTCCCAGCCCAGTTCGTCGAGACAGTCGCAGTTGATCCAATCGTTCAGCACCGTCGGTTGGCTTTCGGTCCGGAAATCGATCGACCGAAACGCGGAGACGATCGATTCGGCAACCCCCTCGCCCTCGTCGATCCGGTAGGTGATGAGTTCCTCAATGGACCGCTCCTGCAGTGACATGCTGGATCCGAGTGTCGATCACCTCAAATATTGCATCGATCGTTAAGTCACTTAACAGATGGTTAAATTTCCGAAGACCTTCGGGGGAACGCAGAGAGAAAGGCGGGATCAAAGAGCGATTTCTCGGAGGCTGTAGAAATCGCGAGGCGAAGCTCGAGACCCCTTTGAAGACCGGGACTGTTGTGGAACCCGTTCGACGCGTCGCCGGGGATCCTCGTTTAGTAGTGTCGTTGGAAGTAATAGAATTTGGTTACATCAACGAGGTTTCAGTCAAAGAGTTGAATAATATTGGTTTCTAATATCCGTCCGTCTACTATGCAAACCGAACAGAAAGAACGCTACCGTCTCTTCATCGGCGGCGAGTACGTGCCAGCATCGAAGGACGGGTTTTTCGAGACTACCGATCCAGCCACAGGGGAGCGAATCGCCTCCGTGGCCGAGGGAACCGCGGCCGACGTGGACCGCGCCGTGGGGGTTGCCCGAGAGGCGTTCGAGGAGTGGCGAAACGTTCTTCCGGCCGAACGGGGACGCACCCTTCAGCGGGTCGCCGAGCGCATCCGGGACCGAAGCGATGAACTTGCCGAACTCGAGTGCCGCGATCAGGGAAAGCCGGTCTCGCAGGCCCGCGGCGATGTCGAGACCGCCGCACGTTATTTCGAGTACTACGCGGGAGCCGCCGACAAACTCGAAGGAAAGAGCGTGCCGCTGGGAAAGGACGCCGTCGACTTCACCGAACGTGTCCCCTACGGCGTCAGCGGACAGATCACCCCGTGGAACTTCCCGTTCAGTCTGGCTGCGCGCGGAATCGCCCCGGCGCTGGCCGCCGGAAATGCCGTCGTGGTAAAGCCCGCGCCGACGACGCCGCTTTCGACGCTCGAACTGGCCGAAATCTGTCGGGACGTCGGCGTCTCCGACGGTGCCATAAACGTGGTGACCGGCGGCACCGAACCGGGGGTCGCGCTCTCGTCGCACGAAGGCGTCGACGCCCTCACATTCACCGGGAGCGTCCCGACGGGACGAGCGGTCATGGAATCGGCCGCCGAGACGATCACCCCAGTCACGCTCGAACTCGGGGGGAAGAACCCAGCGATCGTCTTTCAGGATGCCGATCTCGAGCAGGCGGTTTACTGGGTCACGAACGGCATCCTCTACAACGCCGGGCAGGTCTGCTCGGCGGCGGACCGCGCGCTCGTTCACGAATCGGTCTATGACGAGTTCGTCGACCGAATCGTCGAGTCCTTCGAGTCCTACGGGATCGCTTCCGGCCTCGAGGATCCGGACATCGGGCCCCTCAATCACGAGGAACACTTCGAGAAGGTGCTCGAGTACGTCGGTATCGGAGAGAACGAGGGGGCGACCCTCGAGACTGGCGGCCACGCGCCCGACCGTCCCGGCTACTTCGTCGCCCCGACGGTCTTTTCTGACGTGCGAAACGACATGCGAATTGCTCAGGAAGAGATCTTCGGTCCCGTCCTGTCGGTCATTCCCTTCTCCGACAGGGAGGAAGCGATCGAACTGGCCAACGACGTCGAGTACGGCCTCACCGGCGGGGTCTTCTCTTCGGACCTCACGCAGGCACTCACCGTCGCTCGGCGGATCGACGCGGGGAGCATCTCCGTCAACGAGTGGTTCGGTGGCGGGGTCGAAACGCCGTTCGGCGGCATGAAAAACAGCGGTATCGGTCGAGAGAAGAGCCTCGAAGGATTGGATTCGTACCTCCAGACGAAGAACATCTCGGTGAACCTCGAGGAGTAGACCGATCGCCGCCTCGCGTTCGAAGGTGCGCCTCGGATACCTTCACAACCGCTCCACGAACCGATCGAACGCGCCCGAGTCGGCGTGGACGTGCGCGTAGGTGCCCAACGTTCGGTATTCGGTGAGCCCGTCTTTTCCGTCCGCGATGCCGTCGCCACGTTCGACGTCGAAGGCGAAACTCGCATCGGCCCCCACGTCCGCCTTTGAGTAGTGAAATTCGTGGCCGCGGATCCTCGTCCCCGCGTCGGCGGTGAGCGCATCTTTGCGAGCGCGCAACTCGACGTGATCGAGCGCCTGATATCGGTCGCACATCTCGACGTCGGCCGGGAGCACGCCTGCCATCCGGTGTGTGTCGCCGTCGGCGTCCGTCAGCGTCTCCGAGAGCGCCATCAGCCCGCCGCACTCGCCGAGGACGGGGAGGCCGTCGGCGTCGCGCTCGCCGACTTCGGCGATCGTCCCGCCCTCTTCGAGCGCGTCTCCGTGGAGTTCGGGATAGCCGCCGGGGAGATAGACGGCATCGCATTCCGGTAGCGGATCGCCGGCGACGGGCGAGAACGTGACGACCGACGCCCGCTCGCGGAGCCGTTCTGTCGTCGCCGGGTATCTGAAACAGAACGCCCCGTCGTCGGCGACCGCGATGGTCGCATCGGTTCTCTCGCCGGTCGTCACCGGCTCCGGCGTCGGCGGCTCCCTCGCGACGTCGACGAGTCGCTCGATATTGACGTGCTTACCCGCCTCTCGAAGCGCCTCGCGGTCGATCGGCGCTTCCTCGCCCATGTACAGTCCGAGGTGCCGATCGGGAATTTCGAGATCCGAGAGCGGCGGGATTCGGCCCAAGTACGCCAGTCCGTCGGGGAGCGCGTTTCGAATCCCTTCAGCGTGACGGCCGCCGTGTGCGCGCTGGGCGAGGACGCCGACCACGTCGATGTCGCGCCCAGCGTCGCTCGCGTATTCGCGAAAGCCGAGCGCCGTCGCGGCGACGCTCTCCATCCCCGCGTTCGCGTCGACGACGAGAACGATCGGCAGTCCGAGCGTTTCCGCGACGTACGCCGTCGAGTTCGTGCCGTCGTACAGCCCCATGGTCCCCTCGATGACACAGACGTCGCCCGATCCGCGCCAGTAGTTCCGGCGACAGCCCGCCTCCCCGGCGAGCCACGGATCGAGGCTGCGGGAGGGCCGATCGCAGACGACGGCGTGATGGCTTGGATCGATGAAATCGGGTCCGCCTTTGGCCGGCTGCGGGTCGTATCCGGCTACCCGAAGCCCTTCCAAAATCGCGAGCGAGGCGACCGTCTTACCGACCCCGGAGGCGGTGCCGGCGAGGACGAATCCTTTCACGGGTTCGGGGCCTCCCGATCCGCGTCCTCGAACAGCCGTTCGTAGACGTCGATCGTGCCCTCGCGGACGTCGGCCATCGAGAGCCCGGTTCGGTCGGCGAGCGCGAGCGCGCCACCCATCCCAACACCCTCCTTCGCCTCCCCGGTCTCGAACGCGGCCATCGCGGGATGTTCGTCGGCGAATCCGGGATCTGTGATGGTCACGGAGAGATTCAGCGCCGAGGCGGCGCGGTCGAGCTCGATCGAGGGGTCCTCGGCGACGAACGACGTGGTCGCGAGCGACAGCGACCCGTCGTACCCGGCGTGTCGGAGGCAGGCGCCCGCAGCGACGAGCTGGGTTCCGCCGGCCAGCGTCACGGCAGTGTCGGTCTCGAGCGCGCCGGCGGCAAGCCCGCAGACGACGGCCAGCGCGGGATCGCCGACCCGACGGAGCGCGTCAGTCGGGTCGTTCGCCGCGTCGCCCGGTTCGAGCGACGACGATTCGAGCGCCTCGTCGACGACCCGCCGCTTCAACTCGAGGGGATTCTCCGGCAGCGACGAGGAGACCGCTCGGTCGCCGAGCGCGTCGGCTTCGCCGAGCGCGGTCAACACGCCCAGCGCGGTCGTGGTCCCGCCGGGGACCGTCTCGGCGAGATAGAGCTCTTCTTCGGGGAGCTTCCGGCCGAACTGCCTGGCGGCGACGAACGCGCCCGGAGCGGACGGAACCGGATCGGATTCCCTGATGTCCTTGCCCGGTCGTGCGCCGACCGTAACCGTCGGTGCGCCCGTGGATTCGGCGAGGCCGGCATCGACGACCGTCGTATCGAGTCCCAATCGCTCGACGACCGCGCGCGTTACGACCGCCGGCGTCGGACAGCCCGTCGGCGAGACGGGAACGACAGGAGCGCGGACGGGTCGCCCGTAGACGAGTATCTCGGCGTCGGCGCTCGGCGTGTGCGCCATCAGCTCCGGGTCGGCTCCCGCGGCGCTGATGCCGTCGATCTCGGCCGTCCGCGTTGCCCCGGCGCACAGGACCAGTCGTGTCATTGCTATCGCCTCCGGCGCAAGCGAACTTGAGCCTGCGGGTCTCCCCATTTCCGGCTTCCGCATGGGACGGCCCATATCGTCGACGATCGCGAGCCGTTCTTTTCAAGTGTCTCAACCGTCTACTGACGGTAACGAATGAGCGAGGACTTCTATTCGGCGCTCGGCGTCTCCCGAGACGCGGGCGAAGACGAGATCAAACGGGCGTATCGGAAGAAAGCCGCGGAGTACCATCCGGACGTCTCCGACGATCCGAACGCCGAGGAAAAATTCAAGCGGGCCAAGAAGGCCAAGGAGGTGCTTTTGGACGATGAGAAGCGCCGGATGTACGATCAGATGGGTCACGATCGATTCGAGGAGGCCGAAAAGCGGGGCGCGACCGACGCCAACGGCGCGGGTGGCATGGGTGGCATGGGCGGCATGGGCGGGATGGGAAGTTCCGGCGGCATGGGCGGGATGAACGACATCTTCGAGCAGTTCTTCGGCGGTGGCGGCTCCCGCTCGCGGTCGGGCCCCCGGCAGGGTTCGGATCTGAAGACCCGACTCCGGATCGAGCTCGGGGACGCCTACCACGGTATGGAGAAACAGCTAACCGTCACGCGTCCCGAGCGCTGTCCCGACTGCGACGGTGCGGGACATCCGCCCGAGGCCGAATCGCGCACCTGTTCGGCGTGCGACGGCCGCGGCCAGCAGACGACGATGCGACAGACGCCGCTGGGACGCGTCCAGCAGACGCAGACGTGCACCCAGTGCGGCGGCGAGGGGACGATCCACTCCGAGACCTGTTCGACGTGTCGCGGCGACGGCCGGATTCAAAACGAGGCGACGTTGCAGGTCGAGATCCCGGCGGGGATCCGAGACGGCCAGACCCTCCGGATGGACGGCGAGGGGGCCCCCGGCGAGAACGGCGGTCCGAACGGGGATCTCTTGGTCGAGATCCGGGTCGACTCGCACGACGCCTTCGAACGGGACGACGACGACCTTCGAACGCGACGGCCGGTCTCGTTCCCGCAGGTCGTCTTCGGCGACACCGTCGAAGTGGAGACACTCGACGGGGCCGTCGAGATGGATATCCCCGCCGGCACCCAAAGCGGAGAGACGTTCCGGCTGCGGGGCAAGGGAATGCCTCGCCTCCGACGTCGCGGCCACGGCGACCTCTACGTCGAAGTCCGGGTCGTCACGCCCGGAACCCTCAACGAGGAGCAACGCGAGGCCCTCGAGGCGTTCGCCGAGGCCGGCGGCGAGG
>CAZLHT010000060.1:0-7539 GCA_964559185.1 uncultured Natronomonas sp. | reverse complement strand
CGGCGATGGCAGTGGAGGCAGCGGCAGTGGTGGCGGCGAACTCGGTGAACGCGTTCCGGATCTGCAGTTCGAGTACCTCTCGAACGTCGGGCTGTCCCCGATAATCGAAGACCAGCTTCCGAGCGTCATCGGCGACCTCGAAGAGCTCGGCCTGAACATCGAGCCCCATCCCCTGGAGTTCCTGACGGCCCAGGAGCACAACGCGGCCGACACTCGCTCGTCGAATCTGTTCTTCTGGTACTACGGCATCTCGCTCGGCCGGAACGACCCGCATCCGCTGCTCCGCCGCCAGATGATCACGACCGCGGGCAGCCTCCCGGGCGGGTCGACCCAGTACGCGTCCTGTGAGTACTCCCGCTACGTCCAGGAGGAGGCGACGACGCTCCAGCAGGAACCGCGCCAGGAGGCGACGACCAACGCGCTGAGGACGATGAGCGACGATGCGTGGGGGATTCCCACGATAAACACCATCGGCCTCGACGCCGCCCGATCGGACGAGATCGACATTCAGAGCGCCGGATCTGCCGGCTTCTCCAAACGCACCAATCCGGCGTTCTTCATCGATTCCAGCCCGACGAACGGGGACTCGTTCGCCGCGATGATCCCGCCCTCGGCCGCGCAGACGAACGCGTTTCCGCGGATCGACGAGGCGCTACCGATCTGGAACAACCTGTTCGGAACGGCGCTGCGTCGGTACAACCAGGACGTCGAAATCGAGAACGTGCTGGCCGATTCGATCGAGATCAGCGAAGACAGCACGACGGTAACGGTCGAGATCAAGGACGCTACGTTCCACAACGGCGACCCGATCACGGCCGAGGACGTCCAGTTCACGTTCCAGTACGTCAACGACCATCCCGAGTCGGTTAGAGTGCGAACGGAAGTTCCCTACGAGTCCATCGACGTCGTGGACGACCGGACGGTCGAGTTCAACCTCGAGGAACCGTTCGGTCCGCTCACCGAGGTCGTGTTCGCCAAGCGCGGAATCTACCACAAGGAATCGTTCGAGGAGGCAGGTGCCCTCGACAACCCCTCGAGCTTCACCTTCGACGAGCTGGTCGGATCCGGGCCGTTCCAGATCGAATCGTTCTCGCAGGGCCAGTCGATCGTGCTGACGCCCTACGAGGATCACGCGATCTTCAGTCCGGACCACGACCTGGTGTTCCAGGTGTACGAGGACCAGCAGACTGCAGTCAACGCGTTCAGGTCGAACGAGATCCAGGTCGTCGACCAGCTCAATCCCCCGATCTGGGAGGACCTCGAGGGCGAAGACTACACCGAGACCACCGCGCTCCAGGGCATGACGGCCTTCTACATCTGGCCCCAGCACAGCTGGGGACCGAGCAAGTTCGTCGAGTTCCGGAAGGCGATGGGCCAGGCGATCAACCGGGAACGGATCAACCAACTCACGTACGGCGGTACGGCGACGGAGCAGACCCACGGCGCCGTCTTCTCGACGAACCACCCCTGGTATCCGGACGACGACTCGGACATTCCGAAGTACACCGACGACCCGTCGGGAGACATCGAAGGCGCGAGACAGCGGCTGGAGGACGCCGGTTGGGGCTGGGACGGCGACGGAAACCTCCACTACCCGGCGGACGCGGACCTCTCGCCGCTCTGGCCCGCGGAGTCGCCCCCGAGTCCCGACGACTACCCCTGCCTGACGGGCGACCACGAGTACACCGACGACTGGTGACGGCGTAACCACCGCGTTTTCTCTCACCGTTCGCCGGCCGACGTAGACGGAGGCGGATCGGTGGTCCCGTCTCCGACCGTCCGTCTCACTCTCCGCCACAGCTATCCCAAGGAGTCGTTCCCGGGGAGCGGCCGGACCTTGGGGGCTGGCACGTCCCGGCGTCGCCAGCGGCTGATCCGGGGCCGAGGTCCGATTGTTTATACGTGATGGTGACAAAGCGGGGGTATGTTCGGCTGGCGTTGCAGAATCGGACTCGTTACACCGCCCGATAACTTGTTGATCGAACCGGAATGGAACTCGCTGGTCCCGTCCGGCGTCTCCGTTCACTCGACGCGCCTTCGACGCATCGACCTGGAGTCGATGCCCGAGGAAGCGGAGATCGAGGCACGGAACTACGGCGAAATAGCCGTCGACGCCATCGCGTACGCCTGCAGTATCAGCAGTTTTCACGAAGGACCCGGAAGCGACGAACGGATCGCCGACCGGTTGTCGGCGGAAGCCGGTCTCCCCGCGACCACGGCGTCGACGGCAATGGTACGGGCGCTGAACGCGCTCGGGGCCGAGCGCATCGACGTCGTCGGGCCCTACGACGACGCCGAAAACGACCTCCTCCGGGACTTTCTGACAGGTAACGGGTTCGACGTCCTCTCCATGGAAGGGCTCGGGTTCACGTCGACGGACCTCGACCAGGCCCGCAACCTGTTCGATTGGACCGCCGCAGACACCTACAGGCGCGTTCGTTCGCGCGGCGACACCGACGCCGACGCGGTGTTGATCGCCGCGACGAACTTGCCGAGCGTCGCGACCATCTCGGAGATGGAAGCCGACACCGGCGTACCAGTCGTTCCGGTCAACGTCGCACTCCTGTGGCACGCGTTCGGTCTCGCGGGGGTCGATCCGGCGATTCCGGAAGTGGGATCGCTCCTCGCGGCGGACGGACCCCGCCCGCGGTGAACGACTGTCCCGCGAAACGGGCGTGTGCGGACGGCCGGAAAGTCGCGAGCCGAGGATTTATTTGAAGGTGAACGAATGAACGAGTATGCTTCTGATCCCGATGGAGACGGTAGACGAGGTATTGACGATAGCGGAAACTATCGAGGCGGTCGACGACGCGTTCCGGCAGTGGGAGGGGTCGCTCGTCCCCGAGCGGATACAGATGCGGGCGGACAACGGGGAACTGTTCATCATGGCCGGAGAGATAGCGACGTCCGGTCAGCTCGGACTGAAGACGGTGACGCTGTTCCCCGATAACGACGAGCACGGCGTCCCGCGGACGCTCGCATCGATGATGGCCTTCGATCCGGAGACGGGCGCAGTCGACGTCACGCTCGACGCCACCCACATCACCAACTATCGGACGGGTGCGATCGGAGCGGTTGCTTCCCGGTACCTCGCGCCACCGGACCCGGATACTGTCGCGATCTTCGGATCGAGCACCCAGGGTCGGTACCAGGCTCGTGCCCTCGACGAGGAACTCGACCTCGAGGCGATCCGGATATACTCCCGCTCGGAGATGAAACACGACGCGGTCGAGGACCTCTCGCCCGAACTCGACGCGCGAGTAGTCGCAGCGGACACTCCTGCGGACGCGTGTGCGGACGCCGACGTAGTCGTGGCAGCAACGACGTCTCCGGTGCCCGTGTTCGACGCCGACGACGTTAAGGAAGGGGCCCTGATCGTCGGCGTGGGCTCGAACGCCCCCGACATGCGTGAGATCCCCGGCGAGGCGATGAGGAGTGCGGAGGAGGTGTACACCGACGACCACGACCTCTGCATGCAGACCGGCGACATAGCGGACGCGATCGAGGAGGGGTACCTCTCGGAGTCGAAAGTGAGCCGGTTCGCCGACAGGGTAACTGCAACCGACCCGCACCGGACCGACCCGAACGGGACCTACGTGGTCAAATCGGTTGGATCGATCCTCCTGGACATCCAGGTGGCCGACATGGTCATCGACCGAGCGCGCGAACGAGGGATGGGTACCACGTTCGATTTGCAGGGTCACGGGGTGCGGTGACAGAAAGAGTGATTACGCTTCTCCGAACAACGTCCAACGTATGAGTGAACGCCTAGCAGGTGAGCGAGCGCTCGTCGTCGGCGCAAGTCGCGGAATCGGTCGGGGTATCGCAGAGGCCTACGTCGAGGAGGGTGCGGAGGTAGCGCTCGCAGCACGGTCGATCGGAGATCTCGAGCGCATCGCGGCCGACCTCGGTCAGGACGCGATCGCTGTCGAGTGTGACGTCCGCGAGACGCAGTCGGTCGAAGCAGCCGTCGATACCGCCGTCGAGGCGTTCGGTGGCCTCGACGTCGTCGTGAACAGTGCAGGCGTCATCGTACGCGACGACATGACGTCGACGAGCGATTCGGATCTCGAGTTCGTGACGGAGGTCAACTTCGAGGGGATGATGCGCGTCGCACGGGCAGCGATCCCGAAACTGCTCGCGTCCGAGGGAACGTTCATCCTCGTCTCGTCCCAGCTCGGCGAGGTCGGCGTCAGGGGCGCGTCAGCCTACTGTGCGACAAAAGGCGGGATCAACAATCTCGCTCGGCAGCTGGCAGTCGAATACGGCGACAGGGGGGTGACGGTAAACGCGCTCGCACCGGGGATCATCAAAACCGAGATGAACAGCGATGTCCGCGAAGAAGATTCCGACTGGGAGTCGCGCAAGGCGGCCAACGTCCCGCTGGGACGCCTCGGAGAGATCGAGGACGTAACGGGCCCGGCCGTGTTTCTCGCATCGGACGAATCCAGCTACCTGAACGGTCACGTCCTCGTCGTCGACGGCGGATACATCGCTCAGTGAGCGAGCGAGGCAACGAAAAGCTCTTCTGCGATTCGGTCGAACGCGTTCGTATGTTCGGCTGGCGCTGTAAGGTCGGAGTTATCACGCCTATCGACAACGCGGTGATCGAACCCGAGTTCTACGATCTCTCGGGTGACGGTGTTAGCGTCCACGGAGCGCGACTCCACACGATGGAACTCCCGGAGATGCCCGAGGATGCGGAGACCGAAGCCGAGAACCTCGGGACCATGGGAGCCGACGTGATCGCCTACGCCTGTAACGCGAGTAGTTTCTATCGCGGCCCCGGCGGTGACACGGACATCGCCGACCGATTGGCCGACGCGTCCGGGGTACCCGCCACGACAGCGTCGACCGCGATGGTCAGGGCGCTCGACGCTGTCGGCGCCGAGTCGGTCAGCGTCGTCTCGCCCTACGGGGACGAGAACAAACGGCGCCTCCGGGAGTTCATCGAGGGCCACGGGGTCACCGTCGAAGCGCTCACCGGGTTGGGTTTGGCCCCCGACGACGCCGGCGACCTCGCGGAGACGAACGAACTGACCGCCGAAGACACCTACCGGCGGGCGATTGCGGCGGACGCTGACGACGCCGACGCCGTACTCGTCACGGCGACGAACGTCGGCAGCGTCGGGACGTTGAACCGGATAGAGGCCGACCTCGACAAGCCGGCTCTCTCGACGAATCAGGCACTCTACTGGGACGCGCTCCGTCTCGCCGGCGTTAGTCCGGACACGTCCGCGTTTGGTTCGCTCCTCGAAGGTCACGAACGACGCTCACCATAGACGAACAGCGGTTCCGGGAGGCGTTCGAGACGTATTCGACGATCGGCTACGACGGCAACACGCCCTGTGAGCCACACGACATCCACGCGCCCGTCGAATTCCACATCGAACAGGGACCCAAACTCGCGAGATCGGGTAGGCCCGTCGGCGTCGTCACGGGTGTCGTCGGTATGGCCTGGCTCCGTGCGCGGATCGCGCGCTCGTCAGCGTTCGTCCCGGCTCATCCGCTCTATCCGGTCGAATCCCTCGCGGATTCGGTCGAGGCTGTTCGCGAAGCTGATGCGGAGGTATCCCTCGCCGACGTCGCCGAATCCGCTGCCCGGCGCCGTGACGACGCCGTACTCTTCGAGCAGTCGCTTCGCGATCTCGAAGCTGGAACCGTCGAACGAACTGACGTCGAGAAACGCGTATATTGCCCCTTCCGGCCTCGGACAGGAGACGTCGGGAATCTCCGAGATGCGATCGACGACGAAGTTACGTCGCTCCCGGAACACGTCGTACAGCTCGTCGGCCCCTTCGTTCGTCTCGAGCGCGGCCATCGCAGCCTGCTGGGAGACGCTCGAGGCGCACGACGTGGTGCTCTGGTGGAGCGTCGTCGCGCAGTCGATCACGCCCTCGTGGCCGGCGAGCCATCCCAGCCGCCACCCTGTCATCGCGTACTTCTTCGAACAGGCGTTGACCGTGAGGACGCGGTCGGGACGGTCGACGTACGAGGCGATTCCGGCGTTGGAACCGTCGTAGACGAACCCCTCGTAGACCTCGTCGGCGACGACGAACGCGTCCCGGTCGGCGGCGGCCGTGACCACCTCGTCGATCTCGCTGTGGTCGAACACGCGCCCGGTTGGGTTACACGGCGTGTTCAGGATCACCGCAGCGGTGTCCTCCGACATCGCTTCGATGACGCGGTCCGCGTCCAGCGCGAAGCCCTCATCGGGCGTCATCGGCACCGCCACCGGGGTGGCGCCGGCGAGCGTCGCCTGGGCCGAGTAGTTCGGCCACCCCGGCGTCGGGACGAGCACCTCCTCCCCGGGGTTCACGACCGAGAGCAGGCCGAGCAGGAGCGCTTCCATCCCTCCGTTCGTCACGACGACTTCGCTCTCGGGGTCGACGCGCACGCCGTTGTCCGCTTTCATTTTCGCGGCGATGCGTTCGCGGAGTTCCGGATACCCCGCGTTCGAGGTGTAATGGGTCGCGCCGTCCTTCGCCGCACTCGCCGCCTCGTCGATGATGCCGCTCGGAGTCGTGAAGTCCGGCTCGCCAACTTCGAGCCGAACCAGGTCCCCACCCTGTTCTTCGGCCATGTCGAACATGACGCGTATCTGGCTCTCCGTGAACTCGTTCATTCGGTCTGCCGGCTCGAAAGAAGAGTTGGATAGTGGCGTCTCGGCCATGTCTAAGGGTGGTAAAGATACGACCATGAATGTTTCCCCGGAGCCGTTCCGTTCAGCGCCTGAAAACGCTCGGAAAGTGTCGAAGGCGGCGTTCGCGTCTGTCGACCGCCCACGCCCGGAGCGAACGCCGTCGAATACGACTGTGTTCGTGTGTGAGAGTGCGAAAACCGTCCGCCGATACGGTACTAATCCCGATCCGACACGCGCGGAATCGGACGCCTGTCGAACCGGCTTTCCCTGAAGTCGCAGTCGAACAACCCGTTTCGAAGGCCATTCCGTCTACCCGGAGCTATGCCTCCGCACGCGGTCCAGGCCTCGTTTCCGGCCCGTTTTTTACATAAGTAATTGTTTCAAAATTCTCGATAGAACGTACCTTGGACCTGATCCAACTAGTGGTTCTGTGACGCAGCCTATTGTACTCACGTTATATTATTCGAATGTTTTGTATATATGTCTAGAGCGGGAGTTTTTGGCGAGTATTCGAGTGATATTTCGAAGGTTACGATATTGATGACATAGCTACCTCAGTGACGCAAGGGCTGCTGTCGAAGATACTTTTCCAATTATTTCTGCTCTCCAGGCCTTCTCGACCCGTGGACCTTGTTTAGACGCCGGGGAGAGTATCTCGTTCCAGTAAACTAACCATATCAAAGACCGGGACGAGTAGTGTGCCCTATCGAGAAGGTGGGGCTCCAAGTCGATGAGTTACCTCAGTACGCCGGCTCGCCGTGCTCCTCCAGGAACGCCACCAGGTCGTCGTTGACGACTCGGGACTGCTCGATGAAAAACAGGTGTGGACCACCGTCGTACAGCTCCAGCTCGGCCTTCGGCAGCCCGTCGGCCAGCAGCCGGCCGTTCTCGACGGG
>CAZLHT010000059.1:6379-7609 GCA_964559185.1 uncultured Natronomonas sp. | reverse complement strand
ACGCCATCAAGGGGACGAGCACGTTCCCCGACGTCATCGACCTCGAGTACCTCCGCGAGGAATCGTTCACGAACGAAGGGATCGAGCTGGCTCGGTTCGAAAACCCCAAGACTGGCGAGGACCTCGACATCAGGTTCCGTGGCGGGAGCGGCGCGATCGTCGATCGAAAACGATACGGGGAGGTCCTCTTAGAAGAGGCGTCACGCGTCGGCGCGGACGTTCACTACGAGACCGTCGTCCAGGACGTCGTCCAGAACGGCGCTGTGACCGGCGTTACGGCGACAAAACGCGGCTCGGTCACGGAGTACGAGGCCGGAGTCGTCATCGACGCCGCCGGTTCGCTCTCGCTACTGCAGGACAGGACCGATTTCGAGGGGACCTCCTTCGACACCAATGTCAATTACCGGCAGTTCTGCTCGGCCTACCGGGAGGTCATCGAACTTGAGGAGCCGGTCGATTGGCACGACGCCATCGTGTTCAAACCGACCGCCGAACTCGGCTACCTGTGGTACTTCCCTCGGACGCCGACGGAGATCAACGTCGGGCTGGGGTTTCAGATGAACAAGGAGCCGATGCAGCTGGTCGAGCACCTCAAACGCGATATCCGAAGCCGTCCCGAGTTCGAGGGCGCGACGGTCAAGAACAAACTCGGGGCGGCGGTGCCGACGCGCCGACCGTACGATTCGGCGGTCGCCCCCGGTTACATGGCCGTCGGCGACGCTGCGGCACACGTCAACCCCTGTACCGGTGGTGGGATCCCCGGCGCAGCGAAGGCTGGAACTTGGGCCGCCGAGGTGGCGATGGAGGCGATAGCCGAGGGGAACGCCGACAGCGAGGACGCCCTGTGGGCGTACAACCGTCGTGTCCTGACCGACTTCGGCAAGCGCTTTGCAGCGATGGATCTGTACAACATCTGGGGTGGCACCTACGACGTCGACGAGCTGGTCGACATCGTGAGCGCGATGCCGGGCCAACAGCTCGCCGACGCCATCGCTGTGTCGGGGACGGCTTCGATGAGCTGGCCGCTGAAGATCAAAACGGCGATCAAGACCTTCGGTCATTGGGGGACACTCTTCGAGTTGAAGCGGCTCAACGAACTTGCGACCGATCTCAAGTCGGTGTACGACGACTACCCGACGACGAGCGATGGCTTCGCAGACTGGCGATCGAACCGCGACGAGGTCATGGGCGAGGTCTACGAGCTTTGCGGTGCCGACCCGAAATACTGAG
>CAZLHT010000059.1:3238-6279 GCA_964559185.1 uncultured Natronomonas sp. | reverse complement strand
CGCAACGCCCGACGGGGAAGTTTATATGCGTTCATGTGCCACTATCGGAAAGAGGATGAATACCCGTCCGTCCCGCCCTCGCCGAGCCTTTCTCGCGGGAGCCGCAGGTACGTTCGCGGCGACGAGCGGCTGCGTCGGTGAGGTTCGAAATCTCGTCGGACGAGAGCAGCCCACCCAGTTGTCGCTGACGATTTCGACGTTACCCGTCTCCAACGATCCGTACGCGGTTCGGATCGCGAATCGACTCGCCGAGAATCTCGAGGCCAGCGGGATCGAAACCGCCGTCGAGCCGGTTCCAGCGGACGTGCTGCTTCGCGATATCCTTGTCAATCACGATTACGATATCTACGTGGCCCGGTATCCGAGCCAAGGGCAGCCTGACGAACTCCGTTCGATGCTTTACTCGACGTACGCGGAGGAACCCGGTTGGCAAAACCCCTTCGGATTCAGCGATCTGACGTTCGACGACCTTCTGGACGAACAGCGGATCGTCAATGAAGAAATGCGGCCCGAGACCGTCCACGAGATACAGCGCCAGATCATCGAAGAACAACCGTTCACCGTCGTATGCGACCCGGATTTTCTCGGTGCCGTCAGAGACGACCGGTTCGACGGTTGGAGTGCGAGCGGATTGATACAGCCGCTCGATTACTTCCAACTCGATCGCGTCGGCTCCGAGACGTCTCTTAACTTACTGCTCAGAAACGAGCGTATCACTAGGAATCGAAACCCGATCGCTGCCGAACACCGCGATCAGGGACACATCGTCGGACTCCTGTACGATCCGTTGATTCGAACCCCACCGAACTCGTCGGATATCGTCAACTGGCTGGCGGAATCGATCATTTGGGAGGACGCCCCGACGCTCTCGGCGACGATCGAACTTCGGGAAACACCGTGGCACGATGGCGAGGCGGTTTCGGCCCACGACGTCGCGTTTACGTACGAGTTTCTCCGCGATACCTCGCTCGGCGAATTCGATACGCCGGCTCCGACGCCGTGGCGACGGGGGCGAATTTCGCTCGTCAATTCGATCGAGGCCGCATCCGACCGACACGTACGCATCGATTTCACGACTCGAAACCGATCGGTCGCGTACCGAGCGCTCATGGTACCGATACTACCGGAACATATCTGGCGCGAGCGATCGAATGCGGCGGATATTGCCGGCATCGAAATCGCCGGCCAGACCACTGAGGCGCTCGTCAATTCGAACGAGGCGGCGATCGGTAGCGGTCCGTTGCAATTCGTCGACTCCGAAATCGATCAATCGCTTTCGCTCGAAGTGTTTCCCGAGCATTTCCTCTATACTGACCGTACCGAGGGGATTCCCGATCGATTTCTCCCTGACGATGTGTTCGATCGGATCGAATTCACGGTCGCCCCTTCACACGACGCCGCCGTACAGATCCTTACCGACGACGGAGCCGATGCGACCGCCGACGGACTGCAGGCCAGCGTCGTCCCCCGCGTCCTTCGTGCAACCGATCTCTCCTTGACGGTTCGACAGATCGAACCGTTCTATCACATCGGATATAATTGTCGTCGGTCCCCGCTGACCGATCCGAACTTCCGTCGGGTGGTCGCTCGACATATCGACCGTGAAGCCACCGTTTCTACCTCGCTGGACAGCTATGGCGTTCCTTCAGAGGCGCCGTTGAGTGGGGAGTGGATTCCGACTGAACTCCAATGGGACGGGGAGGCGACGCTGTCGTTCCTTGGAGCGGACGACACTTTCGATCCTGAGGCAGCACGTGAGGCGTTTCAGGAGGCCGGTTACCAGTACAGGGACGACGCACTTATCAGGAGGAGCGGTACGTGACGTTCGCCTTCGTCGTGGGCCAGGTGATCGGGATCGTCATCTTGTTGCTCGCACTCACGACCGTACTCGTCGTCGGCCGTGATCGACTCGTACGGACCCGCAGAGAGTATCGAGATCGATTCATGGGGATCGCACCGTACGTCGGGCTATTCGCAATCGTTCTCGTCGCCAACAAGATCGCACGCGATATTGGACCGGACCTCTCGCTTTTGATCGGAATCCGGATCACGGGACGACTCCAAAACATCGATGGTCGATTGCTTTGGCCGCTGTATCCCAACGATACCCCCCAAGTCGTCGTTTGGCTCCAGTCGATAGCGACATTCGAACTCACGGCGTACTTTTCGTTCATCTACATGTACGGCTACGTGTTCCTTCTAGTCTTTCCGCTCATCGCGTACTTCGCACTTTCGCGGCCGGAACCGCTCCGACGAACGATCGTTGCGTACGGCTCGAACTATCTCCTGGGCGTGGTCTGTTACATCATCTTCATCGCGTACGGCCCGCGAAACCTCATCATCGACCAAGCCGACGGACTGTTGTTCAGCCAGTACACGCAGTATCAATTCGTCACGACGGCGGTCAACGACGAGACAAACGTCTTTCCGTCGCTTCACACTTCGTTGGCCGTGACGGTCGCCCTGTTGGCGTGGACGACGCGAGACGACTACCCCCGCTGGGTACCGACCGCCGCCGTCCTCGCGGTTAGCGTCATTATCTCGACGGTGTATCTCGGGATCCACTGGGCGACGGACGCGATCTTCGGCATCGTGTTGGCGTGGGTCAGCGTCACGTTAGGCACGCGCTTGGAGGGGATAACACCGAAATTCGGCATAAAATGCCGGCTTTCGGCGTTCATTGAGGCTATTCCAACGCCGCCGCGATAACGTCCCGTAACTTCGCGATCTCCTCACGCGTATAACTGAGTGTTTCGTCGTCAAGTTCAAACTCCAGTCGACCGATCTCGGTCGTCGTCCCGAGCGTCTCAACCGGCGCGACGTCCGAGAACCGTTCGCGGACCTCTTGGGGGTCTGTCGTTTCGACGACGACGCGGCCGACCGGCTCCGAAAAGAGCCACCTGACCGGTTCGGCGTCCACCGGAAGCGTCACGGACGCGCCGGCGTCGTCGATCATCTCCGCGAGCGTGACGGCTAGCCCGCCGTGGCTCACGTCGTGCGTGGAACGAGTGCTATCGGACGCGGCGACGTCGACGATCGCG
>CAZLHT010000059.1:0-3138 GCA_964559185.1 uncultured Natronomonas sp. | reverse complement strand
GCTCACGTCGTGCGTGGAACGAGTGCTATCGGACGCGGCGACGTCGACGATCGCGCCGATTAGCGCACCTGGATCGGTCGGAAGGGCTGGGAATTGATCGCTGCCGCCAAACCGCGCGAGCAGTTCCGAGCCGCCGAGTGTGCGGTCGCCGGTGCCACCGACGAGGAGCAACTCTCCCTCACCATCTAACGTCCCGTTCGGTGCGTCGTATCCTGGTTTGGCCCCCACCATCGCGATCGTCGGCGTGGGCGGAATCGGCCCGGCTACCGAATCGTTGTACAGCGAGACGTTTCCACCGACGACGGGAACGTCGAGGGCGGCGCACATGTCGGCAAGTCCGTCGACAATCGCCCTGAATCCACCGTACACGTCCGATTTCTCGGGGTTTCCACCGTTGAGACAATCGACCGCCGCGAGCGGCGTCGCCCCCTTCGCCGCGATGTTCGTCGCGTTTTCCAGGGCAACTGCTCGGGCCCCCTCGTAGGGATCCGCGGCGGTCCAGTTTGGATCGGCTCCAGCCGAGAACGCAAGGCCGGTTTCGGCCTCTCGAACGGCGATGAGCGCCGCGTCGTCGCCCGGCTTCACCGCCGTTCGAGTGCCGACTTCGTGGTCGTACTGGCGGTAGACCCACGCCTTCGAGGCGGTGTTCGGTGCGCCGACGACCGCTTCGAAGGCCTCGCCGACGTCGACGGCGGGAACGTGACGGGTCGGCTCCTCGGGTTCGACGTGTTCGAGGTCGTTCATCGGCGCGCCATCGGCGAGGTACTCGGCGTCGCAGTCGACGACCGTCTCGCGGCCTCGCGGTTCGTCGCCGTCTTCCCGTGGGCTTCGCCCGCTCGAATGGTCCGCGGAACCTGGTTCCGCGCAACTCGACTCGCCCGAGACGAAGGTGCAGACGTAGTTGCCCTCGGTCACCTCGCCAATGACCGAACAACCGAGATCGTACTTCTTCGTGATCGCTTCGACTCGATCAACGTCCTCGGGGCGGACCTCGTAACACATCCGCTCTTGGGATTCGGCGAGCAGGATTTCCACGGCGTTCATGTTCGGTTCCCGTTGGTGGACGCGATCCAGTTCGATGCGCGCTCCGAGACCGCCCTTCGCGACGAGCTCCGAGGACGCCCCCCCGAGCCCAGCCGCCCCGAGGTCGCGCGCCGATTCGATTAGCTCCGCATCGACGAGTTCCTCGTTGGCCTCGATGAGGCGCTTTTCGGCGTACGGGTCGCCGACCTGTACGGCCGGTCGGTCCTCGGTTTCCGCGTCCTCGGCCAGATCCTCGCTCGCGAAGGATGCGCCGCCGAGACCGTCTCTGCCGGTGGCATTGCCGACGATGACGAGTTTATTTCCGGGTCGTTTCGCGACCGCGGTTACCAGCCGTTCTTCGTTCGTCAGGCCGATACAGGCGACGTTGACGAGCGGGTTTCCCTCGTAGCCCTCGTGGAAGTCGACGCTCCCGGCGACCGTCGGCACGCCGATACAGTTGCCGTAGTGTGAAATCCCCTCGACGACGCCCTCGAAGAGGTACTTCGAGTGTTCGCGGTCGAAATCGCCGAAATAGAGGCTATCGGCCAGCGCGATCGGGTAGGCGCCCATCGACAGCGTGTCGCGGACGATCCCGCCGACGCCGGTCGCCGCCCCGTCGAAGGGATCGACGTATGAAGGGTGGTTGTGGCTCTCGATACCCATCGTGACGTACGTGTCGCTGTTCTCGTCCGTTTTCGGGTCCGGTAAGGCGATCACCGCCGCGTCATCCCCTGGTCCAATAACGACACGATCGCTCTCGCTTTCGAATGCCGAAAGTAGGGGTCGCGAAGAACGGTACGCGCAGTGTTCGCTCCAGAGGTTTTCGAACAGCGCTTCCTCTGCGGGCGTTGGCTCGCGGCCGAGTTCCTCGACGACGAGTTCGCGATCCGACGACGGGAGGCTCATGCAGTTGTATGCTTCCTTCGACCGAATAAATCGCTTTTCATGTACACGTTCTTGGGTACTATTCTCCGACCTCGCTTCCGAACGAGCAATCTCGCACATCGACCGGGGTGCTTTTCACTGTCGCCAGTGAAGGTTCGGCCGTGCTGTCGGTCGAGCTTCACTCGCACTCGGAACTGTCGTACGACGGCCGAGACCCGGTCGAACTTCTCTTAGAGCAGGCCGAAGCGATCGGGCTCGATGCGTTCGCGATCACCGATCACGATGAAATCGACGCGTCGCTCGAGGCGGCCGCGATCGCCGAGGAGTACGGGTTGGTCGGCATTCCGGGCATGGAGATATCGAGCGCGGCCGGTCACATCTTGGCGCTCGGCATCGAAGAGATCGTCCCGGCGGGCCTCAACTACGAAGCGACGCTCGACCGAATCCGGAAACTCGGCGGTATCGCGGTGGTCCCCCACCCGTTTCAAAAATCCCGCCACGGCGTCGCCCCGCACATCTCTCGTGATCAACTCGCAGCCGCCGACGCGATCGAGGTGTACAACTCCCGACTTTTCACCGGTCGCGCGAACCGACAGGCCGAACGGTTCGCCGAGACGCGCGGGCTACCGATGACGGCCGGTAGCGACGCCCACATCGCCGAGATGGTCGGTCAGGCCGTCACTGAGGTCGACGCCTATCACCGGAGCGCGGAGGGGGTCCTCGACGCCGTCGCCGAGGGACGTACGAGCGTCGTGGGCAAGCGTACGCCTTGGTTCATCAGTGTTCAGCAGTTCGGCGGCGGCGTCAAGCGTCGGATTGCGTCCATGCTTCCATGGCAGTAGTCGGTGCCAGTTCCGACGCCGTCCGGGAAGCGCTCCAGACGGATGCGCCGCTATCGGGTATCGACGGCTTCGCCGGCGAACTCGATGGCCGACTGGTTCGAGACGTGCTCGGCCGCTACCCGCTTTTTTCGGAGGCCGACGATCCTGCGACGTGGAGTTTCGACCCTCGAAAACTCGATGTACCGGATCCGGTTCCGCCCGGCCACGTTCGTGACGCTCACGGCGACGAGCAAGTGTGGATACTCCCCGACCCGGAGCCGTTAACCGACGACAATTGGGCGATCGCGTCCGTCCGCGAATCCGTCGTGGACGCCGTCAACGCGATCGAGGGTGCGCCGCCAATCGCCTTCTCGGGCGGCCTCGATTCGTCTATTCTCGCCGCGCGGCT
>CAZLHT010000058.1:6391-7609 GCA_964559185.1 uncultured Natronomonas sp. | reverse complement strand
CGCGGGTATGAGCCGCGATCGGACCCGAACGCGCGAGCGTCCGAACGGAACCGATACCGAGGTGACCACGGAGGTCGAAATCGGCGATGGGACGACGGCGAGCACGGGAACCGACGCATCGGCTGGCGGTCTTCGGGCCCGCGCTTTAACGCGCGCCGAGCGGCTGTTCTCCCCGCGGGTGTTCGTCGTCGCCCTTCTGCTGGCGGCCGGAGGACTGTTCGCTGCGAGCACTCTCGTTCCGCTTCCCGGTTCTGGACTGCTAGGCGTCTTCGCCGCGACCTTCCTTCTTGGTCTCGCGGTCGACAATCGTCGGTACGCCGAAACCGCACTCGCCGGTGGAATCATCGCCGCCGCGAGCACCTTGCTAGACTTCGCCGTCGTGGCTTTCCTCGGCGGTTTCGGCGTCTCGATCGCGGTCCTCGCAGGTGCTCTGGGGGCCGTCGTGGGCGGACTCGGAGCCTACTTCGGTCGCGACTTGCGCGATGGATTGACGAGGGACCTGTAGCGTCATCAGGACCGCTCGGCGATGAGTACCCAGTGCTCCCCGTCGTGTTCGACGACACCATGTGCCGAAAGTCCTTCCAGGGCGTCCGTCACCACGTCCGGCGGCGCGTCGACCCGGCGAGCGAGTTCCTCCGCCGTCGACGGACCGTCGGTCAATCCCCGCAGTAGGTCGCCGTAAAACCGGCCGTCGACGCCCTCAAAGTGAGCGCTGATTCGATCGAGCGTCTCCGTCAATCGCCCCTGTACCCATCGCTGCGCCATCGAAAGTTCGTTCTCCAGTCGTTCGAGTTGTTCGAGATCGGCCGCAAGCGTGGAGAGATCCGACGGCCGATTCTTATCCGCGTCCCCCTCGTCCGTCGAGGTCGCGCTCTCCTCGTTCGACTCGATCCTCGGCGTATCAACTCCGGTGGTCGACGCGTTTCCGTCGCGGCCAACGTGGAGGGACACGTGTCGCCAGGCGGTGATATCGAGATTCGGCGAGGCCGAATACGCGCTTTTCGTGCCGAACTCGTACGGTGAGACGTTCACCTCGAGTCGGAGGTTCCGGGCGATCGAAAAATACTTGCGGCGACCGTCGTCGACGTGCGATTCGACCAATCCGACGTCTTCCAGTTTTCGAAGGTGATCGATCACGGCTTTTGGACTGACGCCGAGATATTCGCTGATTTCGGTCACGTAACAGGGTTTTCGCGACAACAGCCGCAGAATCCGTCT
>CAZLHT010000058.1:0-6291 GCA_964559185.1 uncultured Natronomonas sp. | reverse complement strand
GCCTCGCTCCTCGACGGGCGAGCGGCGGCCGATTCCGGGGGTGAAGTACCGTTATCGACCGATCGATTCATTTCCGATCGGTTTTCAAAGACCCCATCGTCGGATCGTCCGGCGGCGGGCGTCTCTGGCGGTCCGACGAGTCCGCGAGCGAGCGCAGCCACGTCGGGGCTCCGTAACTCGCTCGCGTTGGATCGGATCGCTCCGAGACGATCCGTCTCGACGTCGGACTTCGTCGCCGCGCTCGCCGTGGTATTGACGGAGCGTTCGAGGCCGACGGCTCCGACCGACACCCGGGTTGCTATCGCGTGTTTCCGTACGCTCGACTCCCCGTCGAGTCCATCGCGTTGTGTCCGCAGGGCTCGATGACGCTCTTCGAGGCGTTCTTTTCGCTCGTCGATGAGGGCTCGACGCTCGTCGGGATCCGTCGTTCGGTTCAACGCGGCGTCGAACATCCCGTCGTCGAGTTCTCCCTCGGCCTCGGCGCCGCTCGCTTGCATAAACGAGGAGACGTCCGCTCCGACGGAGGCGTTCGTCTCCGGGCCAGCGCTTTGGGCCGCCCCGACACCGACGGCGACCCCGCCGATCAGGAGGGTGGCGAGGACGACACCGCCGACGCCGACCGCGATCCGTCTCATCGATTCTCGGTTCGGGGTTCCGGCAAATAAAAGTCTCACTCCGTTCGCACCGTTCACTCATTCCCATACGGCGCGAGAGGGGAGATGATCGTTCATAAACGGCTATGAGCGTCCTAGTCATCTTCAACCGTCCTACGGGACTGGAAATTGGTCGGTGTGTTCTCGACAATGCTTATATATGTTGCATGTTAACATACACTTATCGGCATGTTCGAACAGTTCTCAAGCGGGTACTACCTCGGACGGCTCTACGTCGAGCCCTACGACGGTGACCAAGCGGCGATCCATCGCACCCATCACGACCGGGTCAATGACCAGCTGTACGAGTCGGAAACCGGTCCGCTCGTCATGAAAGTGGGTTCGACGCATCTCCCGGTCCACGGTGCCGAGGACATCCCCGGTCGGACGCTCGCCCTTCCCGAACGTACGCTTCCGGCGACCGGCGTCGATAATCCGCCGACGCTTCAGGAAGTGTTCCTCGCGAAGGCCGATCGCGCTCGACAGTTGCTCGGGTTCGCCTCCGATGGTCCCGCGGGATTTTAGCCCTTCGAGGTCGTCGGTCCGTCGATGCTCGACGATCTCCTCGGGCGAACGGAACTGAAAGAGCGAATCGAGGATCTCGAATCGGATCGGGATCGCCTCAAAGCACGCTTTACCGCCGAAAGTGAGCGTCGAGCCGACGCGGTCAGCGCGAAGCAGGCGGCCGAGGAGCGGATCAATCGATTGGAGGACCGTATCGCCGACCTCGAAGGTCGGGAGAAGTCGGCCTCCACAGCTCCCGATATCGGTTTCAGACGCGAGGAAACGCGACGTGGCGACCGAGTCACAGACGTGCTCTCGCGGCTCGAATCTTTCGAAGGTACCCCCGAAAGCGTACTGACGAGCTACGTCGACGATACCGTTCCGGACGAACTCCGTTCGCTTCTCGGGGATCGTGCCTCCCTCGTCTCACGTGCGGCCCCGTGTCTCGTGTGCGCCGACGACGCCGGGATCCTCGCCCTCGCGCTCCGCCCCCCGATCGCTCCTGAGCCGTTCATCGAACGAGCGGAAACGCCGGTAATCGACCGCTCGTGGTTTCGACCGGTCGGTCGGTTCGCCTTCGCGCTGGTTCGTTCGGACACGTTCGCGGTCGCCGTCTACGAGGGCGACGAACGCGTTTCGTTCGAAGGGTTCGAGAGCAACGTAAAGAGCGATCACTCGAAGGGCGGGTTCTCCCAGTCGCGCTTCGAACGGCTCCGGGACGAACAGATCGACCGCCACGTCGAAAAGTGTGAAGTCGCTCTCGCTTCGGTCGATCCCGAAACGGATCGAGTGTACGTCGTCGGCGATCGACAGCTCGTCCGGGAATTCGACGCCGACGTCACCGCCGCTGTCGATGCGAGCGGCAAGCCGAGGGAAGCGCTCGACGAAGCTTTCGACGATTTCTGGTCGGTTCGACTGTACGGGCTGTGAGACTGTTTTAATACCCGTGGTACCCCTCGTGGTCGATATTTTATTATCCGCGCCCACCTCGTAGGCGATATGCGAATCGCGATCCTCGCCCATGAGCGGTTTCCCGACCGAGCGAAGACTGCCGTCGGTATTCTCCGGTACGGCGAGCAGGAGGTAGTTGCGATCCTCGATCGCGACGCGGCGGGTACGACCGTCGGCGATCACCTCCCCGGTATCGACGCGGCGGACGTTCCAATCGTCGAACGCGTCACCGACGCCCCCTCCTTCGACGCCCTCGTGATCGGTATCGCCCCCATCGGCGGCGGTTTCGACGAGACGTGGCGACCGGACGTTCGCGGCGCGATCGAGCGCGGCGCTGACGTGATCTCGGGACTGCACTACTTCCTCAAAGATGACGGGGAGCTGGCGACACTCGCGGACGACTACGGCGTGGATTTGCGCGACGTTCGTGACCCGCCGACGGACCTCACCGTCGCCGAGGGGATCGTCCGCGATCTCGACGTCGAGGTCGTGCTGACCGTCGGGACCGACTGTTCGACGGGAAAGATGACGGCGACGCTCGAACTCGTCGAGGCCGCCCGAGAAGCCGGTTTCGACGCCGGCTTCGTCCCGACCGGTCAGACGGGAATCATGATCGCCGGCGACGGAATTCCGATCGACCGGACGATCAGCGATTTCACCAACGGGGCCACGGAGCGACTGATACGAGAACGCGCCGACGAGTACGAGTACCTCTTCGTCGAGGGGCAAGGATCGATCGTCCACCCGGCGTACTCGGCCGTCACCTGCGGTATCCTCCACGGTGCACAACCCGATCACCTCGTGCTCTGTCACGAGGCGGGCCGCGAGCGGATTCACGGCTACGAGTCGTTTCCGATCACGGATCCGGCGTCGATCGCGGAGCTATACGTCGATCTCGCGGAGCCGGTCGCGCCGACCTCTGTGCTTGGCGGCGCGTTGAACACCTTCGGAATGGAGCCGCAGGAGGCCGAACGGGCGATAGAGACGTACGGTTCTGCGCTCGGCGCCCCGGCGGTCGACCCGGTTCGAAACGGGGCCCATCGCCTCGTCGAGCAGCTATGAAGGCGCGTTTCGAGCCGGTCTCGTTGTCGCTCGACGCCCCGTTCGAGATCGCCCGCGGACGGACGGAGGCGACCGAAAACGTCGTTGTCGAGATCGAACACGACGGCGAGACCGGCTACGGCGCGTCGGCACCGTCGAGACACTACGGCGAGACGGCGGCAACGGTCGAAGCGCTGCTTCCCGAACTGCTAGAAGTCGTCGAACGGGTCGGCAATCCCCACGCCAGGTGGACTATCGCCGATCGAATGTTAGCCGTCGCGAGGGGGAATCCGTCGGCCCGCGCCGCCGTCGACCTCGCGCTGTGGGATCTCGCCGGAAAGTTGCTCGGCAAACCGGTGTATCGGTTGCTCGGCTACTCGGTCGATCCCGACGGGTGTCCGCCCACCTCCATTACGATTGGGATCGATGACACCGACGTTATGGCCGACCGTGCCCGCGAGGCGGACGAAGCCGGCCATCCGGTGGTGAAGGTCAAACTCGGGACCGATCGCGATCTCGAGATCGCGGCGGCGGTCCGGGAGGCCGTCCCCCGGAAGACGATTCGAGTCGACGCGAACGAAGCCTGGAAGCCGAAAGAGGCCGTCCGGAAGTGTCGTGCGCTCGAATCGTACGACGTCGAATTCGTCGAACAGCCGGTCGAATCCGAGAATCCCGACGACCTTCGGTACGTCTACGAACGGTCGCCGATTCCGATCGCCGCCGACGAGTCCTGCCGCACCGCGGCCGACATCCCGGAGATCGCCGATCGCTGCGACATCGCGAACCTGAAGCTGATGAAAACGGGCGGGCTGACCCCCGCGATCGAATTGATCCACGCCGCCCGCGCGCACGGGCTGGAGGTGATGTGCGGTTGCATGCTTGAGACGAACGTCGCCATCGCGGGTGCGGCGCACCTCCTACCGGTCTTGGATTACGCGGATCTGGACGGATCGTTGTTGCTCGAGTCCGACCCTTACGCCGGCGTCCCCCTCTCGGCCGGTCGATTCGACCTCGAAAGCGTCGAACGCGGAACCGGTGCTCGTCCACGATGAGGTGTACCGTGCGGCGATTGGGTGGACCTCATTCCGGCGGAACGACGAACAGAGTGATGACGACCACGAGAGCCGCGAGGACGCCGCCGGCTCCGATGCCAGCGGCTGTCGACAGCGTCGACCACCACCCGGCGGCGATGCCGATAACCACTGACGCCGGCATCGCTGCCAACAGCCCATCGTACCGCGTCGGTTCCAGACTGGGTGGATCCCACACGATTCGACTATTCGGCTGACGATAATTAAATTTAATTACTCAGTTTCCCCCTCGTAGAGCTTGCTCTTCCACCTCGGAGCTACGTCGGGCGATACTCGAAGAGCGTCCGTGCGAGCGTCTTCGTGCCCACTTTCATCGCGTCGGGCTCCACGGATTCGTTCGGATTGTGGCTGAGACCGCGATCGCAGGCGGTAAAGACCATCCCCGCCGGTTTGCCGATCTTCGTGAAATCCATCGCGTCGTGGCCGCCGCCGCTGGCCATTTGTCGGTAGTCCGCCCCGGTCGTCTCAGCCGCGGCGGCGAGCGTGTCGACAACGCGCTCTTCGAGTGCGACCGGCTCGATCCCCTCCATCACTCCGATATCGACTGTGAGCCCCCTTCGATCCGCGATTGATCGCAGTCGATCACGAATTCGCTCGTCGACCTCGTTCTGATACCCCCTGTCGACGCTTCGGATGTCGATGGGGAACGTGGCTTCGCCGCTCACCTTGTTCGCCGAGGCGTCCGGAACATCCAGATAGCCGACCGTCGCCACGAGGTCTCCCTCCTCGCTGGCTTCCGTACCGATCGTCTCGATCGCGTCGATCATCTCCGCCGCCCCGGCGACCGCGTCCTGTCGCTGTTCCATCGGCGTGGCTCCCGAGTGGTTCGGCAGGCCCCGTACGGTTATCCGATCGCGGAGAATACCCCGTATCTCGGTCACGACGCCGATCGGGAGCTCCTCCGATTCCAAAATCGGCCCTTGCTCGATGTGCAGTTCGACGAAGCCGGCGATGCGATCGGTGTCAATCGTCGGCGTTCCGATCTCCGGTGGATGGAACCCCAGTATTTCCATCGCCTCTCGAAGCGAGACACCGTTTTCGTCCGTCGAGTCGAGTTGGAGGTCTTCGAGCAATCCGAGCGCTCCTCGGCTTCCGATCAACCCCACGTTGAACCGGGCGGTTTCTTCGGCTCGAAAGACCGACAGCGTGGGCGTTATGGCCGGCCTTCCGTCCAGTTCGTCGACGGCTTGCATGGCTTCGAGCGCCGCGATCACACCCAATCGCCCATCATACCGGCCGCCGTTTCTGACCGTATCCAAGTGACTCCCCATGTAAAGCGATCGCTCCGCGTCGCCATCCGGTGTCGCGAAAACGTTCCCCATCCGGTCGACGCTCACGTCGTACGTGTCCGGAATCTCTTCGAGAAGATACGCGAAGGCTTCGTTCTCCCGGTCGGTGTACGCCAGACACGTCACACCCCCGTCTTCCGTCTCACCGATCGAGCCGAGTTCGGCGATCCGGCGCTGCATTCGACCGACGTCTACTATTCCGTCGAACATATGTACCGCCGTCGGCATCGAGATTCATAAACACCCGCTCTCGGACTCCGGTCGCTACTTGCCCCAGAACGGATCGCGCTTTCGATGCCTATCGAGGTACATCCGGAGTGCCTCGAGTTCGTCCGTGGGGATCTCGTCGGCGAGTTCCTGCTCTAAGATCTTTGCGTGTTTTTCGGGCAACTCGGTCCACAGTTCGTCATCCTCGTCGATCTGGCGGCCGACGGTCGGACCATCGATCGAGGCGGCGATCGACTCGTCCGCTCGAGCTGATTCGATATCTTCGCCGGCGTCCTGTAGTGATTTCAACTCCCCGACGTGTTCGGGCTCGTTGCCGTTCCACTTGACGACATGCGAGTTCCGCTTGAGCGTCCCCGAAAGCACTTCGACGCCGACGACGGCCGGGTTCGACTGGCGGAAGACATGATCCTCGAGGATTCGAAACCGGCAGGGCCGCTGGATCTTATCGAGAATCTGCTCCTGTTGGGCGTCCTCGATCGCCGCGACGTGTTCCTCGTACTCCTCGACGAGTTGATAGATGACGTCGTCGTCGAA